>NZ_KV788504.1:0-888 GCF_001807295.1 Corynebacterium sp. HMSC06C06 | reverse complement strand
GCGTGCTGTCAAGGGGTGAATGCGCCACTTCGACCGGGAGGTAGTTGTGACGCGTTGGACTCCGAAGGATGTTAAGGATGCTGCTGTTGAGCGCGTGGTGGCAGGCGAGGCAGTTAGCCTGGTCGCGCGTGATGTGGGTGTAGGCCCCGAATCGGTTTACGGTTGGTTGAGGGTAAGAGGTGTCGAACCTCCAGGCAGGCGTGCGAGTCGTTTGCGTGATCCGTTTGTCCGTGAGGCTGTTGGGTTGGTGCGTGCAGGTATGTCGATCAGTCAAGCAGCACAGACTGTTGGAATATCGACTGGCTTGCTTCACAGCAGGTTAAAGAAAGCTGGTGTAATCGAAGTGCGGCCTAGACGCGCCCACTTGTCACCTGATAAACGTGCCCAGGCCGTGGAGCGAGTGCTTGCTGGTGAGAGCTGTCAGACAGTGGCTGATGCTATCGGTGTGCATCCTTCTACCGTGTATGGGTGGATAAGGAAGCAGCGGTATGCGAAGTTACGCCGGCAGCGACATCGTCGAACGCCTGATGAGGCGGTGGTGTCTTTGCCAGATACAGGCAAGAAGCTGGGTAAAGATTCTGTTATGCCAGCACCGATGAAAACTCAAGCCGTTGATGGATTTCCTAGCGGCGTATTCGACAAACACGCCTTAGTAGGGCGTGGTCGCAGGCTTACTGTTGAAGACCGTGTTGCTATTGAAGCGGGATGTCGTGTCGGTGATTCGGCACGAGCCATCGCGCAGAAAATAAATAGGCACCACAGTGTCGTCGCTCGTGAAATCACCCGTAATGGTTGGAAGATCGTCGATGAGGACGGCACAGAGCAGCTGCGGTATAACGCCCACAACGCTGCTGTTTCTACTGCTGGTCGGATGGTGCGGCCAAAACT
>NZ_KV788503.1:0-22463 GCF_001807295.1 Corynebacterium sp. HMSC06C06 | reverse complement strand
AGGGTCACGAGAAGGACCGCGACGACAACAACTCTTCTGTGCCGGGAAAGGATCTGTCCTCCAACCTGTCCCCGCGTTGCATCAACACTGGTTTGGCTGTTGGTATCCCGCTGCTGTTCCTGATTCCGGTTGGTCTGGCTTCCCAGATGAACATTCCGGGTCTGTCGGACTTTGTGGATCCGATTAACAAGCAGATTCAGGATCTGAATACTCAGCTGCAGAAGCAGGCTGGCATCTTCCAGGGCCCGCTGGCTGACAAGGTTGCTGGTATCGATGCGCAGCTGAAGCGCTTCGTTGCTGATCATCAGCAGGCTGCTGGTGCTGTGGCTCTGATTGCTGCTGGTGCTCTGGCTATCGGCCTTATCGCTGATGCGTGTGCACCGGGTGCTGGTGGAGGCTCCTCCACCGGTTCCTCCAAGTAGGAGCACCACAGGATGTGGTTCCTCTGAAACCACCGCCTAGGGAGGTGCGTTAACCTCCCCTCCAACTCGAGAGTGATGGAGTGGGGTACTGCGGTCGCGGTCTTTACTTCGACGGCGTGGCCTGCTCCATCTAACTCTTCGTTGAGCTCTTCGCTAGAGCTCGAGTTAATTTGTTTGATAATTCCGAAATGCATTAACTTATTTCCCTAGTCTTGGGTCTTTTCCGAAGCTTTTCCTTTCCTTAAGTTGATGCGAGCAAAGGCTCATGGCCGCCGGTGTCTTTGACGTCGGTGTGCAGGTACCCCGTCGCGTAGGTCAGAGGACGCGGCGGGGTACGTCTGTTTTCTGGCTTAAGCCTGTTTTCTAGTCGGCGTGGCTTCCTCTCTCTTTCGGCAGAGGTAGATGTGCCGTCTTGAGTTGTGGCTTGCTAAGCTAACGGTGCTTATAAAGGCTTATTAAGCGTGCTGAGCCGGTGCTTTTGGCTGCCGGCGGCTATAAGTAAACATCAAATAAACATCGTCACGGGTGCTTCCTCGTATGCCTGGACTGCGTTTATCCCCAAGTCATTCTTTTGGGGTTCGCAGCGTTGCTGTGTAGGGAGGCTGAGATGTCGCGTTGTAGCGGCAAACCGTTGAACCTGATCCGGATAATGCCGGCGAAAGGGAGGAATAATGAACTCTGTATCTCATGGTGGTTTTGTTGAAGGTGCATCTGGGGCTGGTGCATCTGCGGCTGGTGCTGCTGCGCCGCGCAGCTTGAATTGGCGCATTGTTGACATCGTCGTTGCCTCCGTGCTGGGTGTGGCGTGTGGTTTCGTGTTCTTGGCATGGAACACGGTGGGCTATGCCTGGTTCGAGGCCATGGATGCGCTGACGCCGGGGCTGGGTGGCATCGCTACTGGCATTTGGTTGATTGGTGGTGTCATCGGTGGCTTGATTATCCGCAAGCCGGGCGCGGCGCTCTACGTGGAGCTGCTGGCCGCCATTGTCTCCGCGGTGTTGGGCTCCCAATGGGGCATTAGCACGTTGTACTCCGGTATCGCGCAGGGTATTGGCGTGGAGATTGTGTTGGCAATCTTCCTGTACCGCCGCTTTGGCCTGGGCATTGCGATGCTTGGCGGCATGGCCGCTGGCTGGGGCGCGTTTGTGCTGGAGCTGTTTACCTCCGGAAACTTGGGCAAGACCCTACAGTTCAACCTCATTTACCTGGCGACGCTGAGCATTTCCGGCGCCATTTTGGCGGGCGCTGTGGGCTATGTCGTCGTTAACGCGTTGGCCAAGACCGGCGCACTAGACCGCTTCGCAGTCGGCCGCGAACAGCACAGCGCCTAGCCCCCGCTTATGAAGAATATGGGTGTGGGATCCGGCGGTGGTGCCGGCGGTGGTGTCGGTGGTGGGACGAGCATGCCAGGAGGCATGTCCGCGGGGGCAACCAAACTTATCGCCCGCGGCTATGGCTGGACGCATGCGGGGAGGCGTGCGCCGGCGCTGGCGGACATTGACCTTGTTGTAGAGCCGGGGGAGAAGGTGCTGCTGTGCGGTGATTCCGGTTCAGGTAAATCCACGCTGCTGGCGGCTATTGCGGGCGTGCTGGGTGGGGATGATGAGGGCACCCGCGTCGGCGAGATTTTATTGGAGGATGCCTCTGGTCACGCGGAGCCGCCGGGGCGCACGATTCCGGTGGGGTTGGTGCTGCAGGACCCGGACTCGCAGGTCATTGCCGCACGTGTCGGGGATGACGTGGCCTTTGGCTGCGAGAATCTGGCTTATCCGCGTCCTGAGATTTGGCAGCGGGTGTCAGCGGCGCTATCGATGGTCGGGCCTGATGTGGATCTGTCTTTCCCCACGGAGCGTCTCTCCGGAGGACAGAAGCAGCGCCTAGCCTTAGCCGGCGTTATTGCGATGGGGGCGGGCATGGTGCTGCTCGACGAACCTACTGCGAACCTTGACCCTGAAGGCGCGCGGGAAGTCATCGAGGCGGTGTCCACCATGGTGGAGCGCACCGGCGCGACTCTCATCGTGGTCGAGCATCAACACGCGGCGTGGGACGGGGTGCTCGACCGCGCAGTTGAGCTCAAAGACGGACGTATCGTCGCTGACGGTCCGGTGGATGCAGTTGTAGCTAAGCGAACGCTTCGCGGCCTGCCGCAGGCGCGGGGGGACGGGGAGACGTCGCCAAGCAGCGCTGGGGGAGTGCCGGAATCGGCGGCGTTGTGGAGCACGGACCTGGTGACCCGGTTCGGTCCGCCGCGCAGTTATTCCCTTCCCCGGGGGATGTCCACAGTCATCACCGGGCCGAATGGCGCCGGCAAAACCACGTGGCTGATGACGGTGGCGGGGCTTCTTCCCGCCGTGTCCGGTGAGATTGGGGTGGCGGACTACGTGCGGCGTGGGCTCAAGGGCTCGCCGCTGACATGGAAGTCTCGGGAGCTGGCGGACCGCATAGGATTCGTCTTCCAGAACCCCGAGCACCAGTTCGTTGCCCGCACAGTGGCAGAGGAGCTGCGCGTGGCGCCCCGGGTGATGCGCCGCGAGGTGCCGGAAGCGCGTATCGCCGAGCTCGTCGAGGCCCTGCGCCTAGGAAACCTGCTCAATGCCAACCCCTTTACGCTCTCTGGTGGGGAGAAGCGCCGGCTGTCCGTGGCCACAGCCTTGGTTACGGCGCCGGAAGTGCTGCTTCTCGACGAACCCACTTTCGGCCAAGATCCCCACACCTTTAGCGAGCTGGTGTGGTTGTTGCGGCGCATGGCGGATGAGGGAACGACGATTGCCTCGGTGACCCATGATCCGCTCTTCATTGCAGCCCTTGGTGATCACCGGGTGGAGGTGACCCGTGCCTAATACATCAGAGTATTTGGTGGCCGCGCAGGATACTCGCCAAGCGGGGCTGCTGAGTAGTGTGAACCCGCTGACCCGCATCTTCCTCATGTTCGTGTGGGTCACCCCGCTGTTGCTCTCCGTGGACTGGGTATCGGCGGCGGCCTCGTTAGGCATGACTTTGCTTTTCGCCCCGTTGTGCGGGGTGTCCTGGTTGCGCCTCCTCAAGGCCGGCTGGTTCCTGTTCCTGATCGCCCCGATATCCGGTATCTCCATGCTGCTCTACGGCACTCCTGGCGGCCGAGAGTATGCCAGCTGGTGGCTGATCACGGTCACGGATAACTCGATAGAGCTGGCCATCGCTATTACGCTGCGAGTGCTGGCGGTGGCGTTGCCGATGGTGGTGCTGGCGCGCGATATTGACCCCACGGAGCTGGGAGATGCCCTCTCTCAGATCCTTAAACTGCCGTCTCGCTTCGTCATCGGTGCCGTCGCAGGCGTGCGAATGATGACGCTCTTCAAATCCGATTGGCAGTATCTGGCTATGGCGCGGCGCGCCCGCGGCCTGACGGACGAGGGACGAATCAAACACCTCATCACCATGTCCTTCGGCCTGTTGGTGTTGGCCCTGCGCCGCGGAGGCAAGCTGGCCACGGCGATGGAGGCGCGCGGATTCGGACGCACACCACCGGGCGGCGGCCAGCGCACGTGGGCGCGCGAGTCCTGTGCGAGCAGCAAAGATTGGCTGATTATGTTAGCCGGTTCACTTTTGGCAGCGGTGCCGGTGGTAGCGTCGGTAGTTACAGATTCCTGGAGATTCTTCGGTCTATAAGACGAAAGGGCCACGAAGCATGGACTTCGACAGTCAGCTCGACCGCCTCATCGAGGATGTCATCAAGGCTGCCGCGACGCGCAAGAAACCCTTCAAGCCGGTGACGGTGCTCATCGATGGGCCATCGGGTGCAGGCAAGACGTGGGCCTGCGCCGCCCTCGCTGATAGAGCAGGCTGGCGTGTGGTGCACCTGGACGAGTTCTATCCCGGTTGGCACGGGCTTGAACAGGGCTCCCGGATGGTTGCCGAGCAGGTGCTGCGCGAGACCAATCCCGGCTATTGGCGCTGGGATTGGGAGGCCGGTGCGCCGGGTGAGTGGGCGAGCTTGGATGCACGCGACGATCTCATCGTGGAGGGTGTCGGTGCGGTTACTCCGGAAAACATTGCTGCGGCTAAGGAGCGCGGCACCGTGATTACGGTGCGCCTCGACGGCCCGCGCGAAAAGCGCTATGAGCGAGCCATCGAGCGTGATCCGCACTACGCAGAGTGGTTCGAGACCTGGGAGGCGCAGGAGAAGGTTTACTTCTCCGAGCACGCCGCCGACGCCGATTTTACGTGGGAATGGCAGTAGCTTCCGCCCCGCAGTAGACGCCGTGCTTGTCGACGTCGTGCGCCCACTGGCGCACCAGCTTAAGTCCCTGTTGCGCAACGCGGTCTTCCAGTTCGGGAAGCCGTGCCTCGATGCCCGACCCTGGCCACAATGTGGTTCGGGCTTGCAGCGATAGCCGCCCTGTCCGCGCATAATCTGCCAAAAGATAGAAGGACTCCCACATCCGCTGCGCTTGGGCACGGCTGCAGCCGGTGACCTGTGGCAGGTCTTCCGGTAGGGCTTTGACGTCGATGCCTATCCATTCCGGCCGTGTTTCGGGATGGGTCATGAGCTTGTCCAACCGGCCCGGTAGGTATCCACTCGTGTGGAGGCCAACTTTAAAGCCGGCCGCGTGGGCCTCGGCTATCGCCTGCGGCAGCCCGGGCGCGGAAAGTGGCTCTCCGCCGGAGAAAACCACGCCGTCGAGTAGCCCGCGGCGCGAGCATAGCAAGGAAAGCGCGTCCTGCCAGCTATAGCTTCCCGGCCCAAAGACCTGCAGCTGCGGGTTATGGCAGTAGCTACACCGCAGCGGGCAGCCGTTGAGGAACAACGTCATGGTCAGGTGATCTGGCCAATCTGTTGCCGAGAAGGGGATAAGCCCACCAATCGGCAGCTGCGTTCTGGAACTTAGCTTCGGCGCTTGCAACGAAGGCGCAGTCTTAAACGCCGGCCGAAAGCCTCTCGTCGAAGTACTCGCGCTCATGGAACTCTCCCTTCTTGCCCGTGTTGAAGCTGGAGACTGGCCGGAAATAGCCCATCACGCGCGTCCACATTTCAGTGCTGGAACCGCAGTCGGGGCAGTGCGGATGCTCGCCGGAGATATAGCCGTGGGAGTTACAGATGGAAAAGGTCGGCGTGATGGTGACATAGGGCAGTCGGAAGTTCTCCAGCGAGCGGCGCACGAGGTTCGCGCACGCCTTACCGGAGGACATTGCTGAGCCCATGTAGAGATGCAGCACGGTGCCGCCGGTGTATTGGGTCTGCAGATCCTCCTGGGCTTGGAGTGCGGCAAAGGGATCGGGAGTGTGCGCGACGGGAAGCTGCGAGGAATTCGTGTAATACGGTTCTTCTTCGCTGCCAGCGTGCAGGATGTCTGGGTAGCGCTTCAGGTCCTCGCGTGCGAAGCGATAGGTAGCGCCCTCGGCAGGCGAGGCTTCAAGGTTATAAAGGTGCCCGGTTCTTTCCTGGGCGTCGACAAGCAGTGCGCGAACCCGCTCCAGCAGACGCAATACCTGAGCGCGGCCGCGCGGATCGGTGAGATCGTAGGTGTCGGCAGTGAAGTTACGGATCATCTCGTTGCAGCCGTTGACGCCGATAGTGGAGAAGTGGTTATCCAAGCTGGGCAGCCAACGCTTGGTATAGGGGAAAAGACCTTTCTCCAAGCACTTGTTAACAAAGGCGCGGCGGCGCTCGAGCGTGTCGACGCCGAGATCTACCAGCTCCGCGACGCGCGTCAACAGCGCCTCCTCGTCGCCGCGGTAGAGGTAGCCCAGGCGTGCGCAGTTGAGCGTGACCACGCCGATGGAGCCGGTCAACTCGGCGGAGCCGAACAAACCATTGCCGCGCTTTAATAGCTCGCGCAGGTCCAACTGCAGGCGGCAACACATTGAGCGAATCATGCCGGGGTCAAGATCGGAGTTAAGGAAGTTCTGGAAGTAGGGCAGACCGTACTTGGCTGTCATGGTGAACAGAGCCTCGGCGTTCTTGCTATCCCAGTCAAAATCCGGCGTGATATTGTAGGTCGGAATCGGGAAGGTAAATGGCCTGCCGTCGGCATCACCTTGCGACATCACCTCGATGAAAGCACGGTTGATGATGGCCATCTCCGTCTCCAAGTCGCCGTAACAGAAGTCGGCGGGCTCGCCGCCGATGAGCGGGGTTTGATCCCGCAGATCGGTGGGGCAGTGCCAATCGAAGGTGAGATTCGTGAACGGCGTCTGCGTACCCCAGCGCGAAGGCACGTTCAGGTTGAAGATAAATTCCTGCATGTATTGAAGTACTTGGCCGTAGCTGAGGTTATCCAGCCGCACGAAAGGCGCCATATATGTATCGAAGCTAGAAAAGGCCTGCGCGCCCGCCCACTCGTTCTGCAGCGTGCCTAAGAAGTTGACGATCTGACCGCACGCGGAGGAGAAGTGCTTCGGTGGCGCCGAGGAAATCGTGCCGGGAACACCACCGAAGCCTTCCTCGAGGACGCGGCGCAGTGACCAGCCAGCACAATAGCCGCTGAGCATGTCTAGATCGTGGATATGAATATCACCTGCTCGGTGGGCATTACCCGCAGCTTCCGAAAAGACCTCATCCAGCCAGTAATTGGCAGTTACTTTGCCCGCATTGTTAAGAATCAATCCTCCCAACGAGAAATCCTGATTGGCATTGGCGTTTATGCGCCAATCACGCCGGCCCAAGTACTCCTCGATGGAATCTGCGACGTTAATGGTCCGTGAACCCATGTGGTTCTTCCCTTCGTTATGAAAATGGAGCGCTGGTACAGCGAAAAGCTCGCTGCCTTTCCAGCTCTGATGGCATGCCCAGGCGCGCATATAGGGAAAGCAATGGCGACCGCATTCACGTGGGAGAACCTGCAGTAAGCCGAGATGGCAGAAAAGCCACCGCGCGGCGCTGGGCGTCACGGAATAACATAGCCGTAATTTGTGGCGGGGTGGGTCGACGAAATACAAGATATGGGAGGTCTTGGAGTGTGAGACCCTATATGTAGTGTCCTGTTTGGTGAAAGTTCGAAAGGGTATGCGCCTATTTAGTGCCTGTGATTGTTGCCTCTATAGGTGAAACTTAAAGCCCGATTTTGGGTGGAGTGGAAAGTTCCGGGGAATTTGTCACAGCTGCCTCGAGTGAGGCGCGGCGTCGTCAAGCGTTGTGCGATTGACTGCCTGCGGTGATGGAAGGAAAGCCAGGTGGATGAAATTTGGATGTTTTGCGTGTCGCTGCTATTGTTCGAAGAGGTTTCGCCTTCATGTAGGGCGAAAAGTCTGATCGATTAATCGGCTTGAATGGCTGATTGATGTTCTGGACATGCGGAAGGGCCCCGGAAAAGAGCCCCCATTTTTGCGTGTTTGGGCAGCATCGGTCAGTTCAACCGAAGTCATACAGAAAGACTAGATTTATGCCAACTATTCAGCAGCTGGTCCGCAAGGGCCGCCATGATAAGCGCTCCAAGGTTGCAACCGCAGCGCTGAAGGGTTCCCCTCAGCGTCGTGGCGTTTGCACCCGCGTTTACACCACCACCCCGAAGAAGCCGAACTCTGCACTGCGTAAGGTCGCTCGTGTTCGCCTGACCTCCGGTATCGAGGTTTCCGCGTACATCCCAGGCGAGGGCCACAACCTGCAGGAGCACTCCATGGTGCTCGTCCGCGGCGGTCGTGTTAAGGACCTCCCGGGTGTTCGTTACAAGATTATCCGTGGCGCACTGGATACCCAGGGCGTTAAGGACCGCAAGCAGGCTCGTTCCCGCTACGGTGCAAAGAAGGGACAGTAATCAACAATGCGTAAGAATGCTGCTCCGAAGCGTCCTGTAGTCAAGGACCCGGTATACAACTCCGAGCAGGTCACCATGCTCGTGAATAAGATCCTCCTCGATGGTAAGAAGTCCACCGCAGAGCGCATCGTCTACGGTGCTCTCGAGGCTTGCCGTGAGAAGACCGGTACCGACCCAGTCGGCACCCTGGAGAAGGCTCTGGGCAACATCCGCCCGGACCTCGAGGTTCGCTCCCGCCGTGTCGGTGGCGCTACCTACCAGGTTCCAGTTGAGGTCAAGCCGGCTCGCGCTAACACCCTTGCTCTGCGTTGGTTGGTGACCTTCACCCGCCAGCGTCGTGAGAACACCATGATCGATCGTCTCGCTAACGAGATTTTGGATGCTTCCAACGGTCTTGGTGCTTCCGTGAAGCGTCGTGAAGACACTCACAAGATGGCTGAGGCTAACCGCGCCTTCGCACACTACCGCTGGTAATACCGGCGTATGCCTACGGTCCGAGCAACGTAAAAGTTCGCGCTTAACAGCGCTTCTGTACTTCTTGTATTTAGAGAAGCGCTGAAAACACAAACTAAATAGCGTTGCTCGGACCTTTTTTCTGGGCAATTAGCGGCCTGAAGCTGCTAACGAGTCCAAGACGTGGCAAAATTGAACAAGACCTATCCATGCGGGCGGCATGGACTGGGGTACGTGAAGATGAAACGTGCGCCCAGGACAAGGCGTCCACGATAAATAAGTTGGGGTAAAACCGTGGCACAACAAGTGCTTAAGGACCTTCACAAGGTCCGTAACATCGGCATCATGGCTCACATCGATGCTGGTAAGACCACTACCACCGAGCGTATTCTCTTCTACACCGGCATCAACCGTAAGGTCGGCGAGACTCACGACGGTGCATCCACCACTGACTGGATGGAGCAGGAGAAGGAGCGCGGTATCACCATTACCTCCGCTGCTGTTACCTGTTTCTGGAACAACAACCAGATCAACATCATCGACACCCCGGGTCACGTTGACTTCACCGTTGAGGTTGAGCGCTCCCTCCGTGTTCTCGACGGCGCAGTTGCTGTCTTCGACGGCAAGGAAGGCGTTGAGCCACAGTCTGAGCAGGTGTGGCGTCAGGCTGCTAAGTACGACGTTCCGCGTATCTGCTTCGTCAACAAGATGGACAAGCTGGGCGCTGACTTCTACTTCACCGTTCAGACCATCATCGACCGCCTCGGCGCAAAGCCACTGGTTCTGCAGCTGCCAATCGGCGCTGAGGACGACTTCGACGGCGTCGTTGACCTGCTGAACATGCGTGCCATCACTTGGCGCGGCAAGGTGGAGACCGGTGCTGAGCCGACCATCGAGGAGATCCCTGCTGACCTGCAGGAGAAGGCTGAAGAGTACCGTGAGAAGCTGCTCGAAGCAGTTGCTGAGTCTGACGAAGAGCTCATGGAGAAGTACTTCGGCGGCGAGGAGCTGACCCTTGACGAGATCAAGGCAGCCATCCGCAAGATGACCATCAACTCCGAGGTCTACCCAGTTCTCTGTGGTACCGCTTACCGCAACAAGGGTGTCCAGCCGCTTCTCGACGCTGTCGTTGACTTCCTCCCGAACCCACTCGATGTGGGCGAGGTCGTCGGCCACGCTGTCGGCAACGAGGACGAGAAGGTTACGCGTAAGCCTTCCGTTGAGTCCCCGTTCTCTGCGTTGTCCTTCAAGATTGCTGCGCACCCGTTCTTCGGCCAGCTCAACTTCGTCCGCGTTTACTCTGGTCAGGTTGTGCCGGGCACCGAGGTGCTCAACTCCACCAAGAGTAAAAAGGAGCGCATCGGCAAGCTGTTCCAGATGCACGCAAACAAGGAGAACCCGGTCGAGCAGGCTGACGCAGGTAACATCTATGCTGTTATCGGTCTGAAAGACACCACCACTGGTGACACCCTGTGCGACAAGGACAACCCGATCATCCTCGAGTCCATGGACTTCCCGGATCCGGTTATCAAGGTCTCCATCGAGCCTAAAACCAAGGCTGACCAGGAGAAGCTGGGTACCGCTATCCAGAAGCTCGCTGCTGAGGACCCAACCTTCACTGTCGAGCTCGACGAAGAGACCGGCCAGACCGTTATCGGCGGCATGGGCGAGCTCCACCTCGACGTTCTGGTTGACCGTATGAAGCGCGAGTTCAAGGTCGAAGCAAACATCGGTAACCCACAGGTTGCTTACCGTGAGACCATCCGCAAGACGGTTCAGTCCCTGGACTACACCCACAAGAAGCAGACCGGTGGTTCTGGTCAGTTCGCAAAGGTCATCGTCACCATCGAGCCTTACAACCCGGACCCAGAGACGCTGGAGGAGGGCGAGTCCGCAACCTACAAGTTCGAGAACGCCGTCACCGGTGGCCGCGTCCCGAAGGAGTACATCCCTTCCGTCGACGCTGGTATCCAGGATGCAATGCAGTACGGTTACCTCGCTGGCTTCCCGCTGGTTAACATCAAGGCAACCCTTGAGGACGGCGCTTACCACGACGTTGACTCCTCTGAGATGGCCTTCAAGCTCGCTGGTTCCCAGGTGCTGAAGGAAGCTGTTGCTAAGGCAAAGCCAGTCCTGCTCGAGCCTGTTATGGCCGTTGAGGTTGTTACCCCTGAGGAGTACATGGGCACCGTTAACGGTGACATCAGCTCCCGTCGTGGCCAGGTTTACGCGATGGAAGACCGCTCTGGCGCAAAAGTCGTCAAGGCTAAGGTTCCGCTTTCCGAGATGTTCGGCTACATCGGCGACCTTCGTTCCTCCACCGCAGGCCGCGCAAACTTCAGCATGGTCTTCGATTCCTACGCTGAGGTTCCTTCCTCCGTTGCAACCGCAATCATCGAGGAGCGTACCGGTAACAAGGCTTAAACAAGCTTTGTAACCAACCCCCCCACGCACCACCCCGTTGCCAAGGGCTGGTAGTCTTCGCCAGTAGACGCCAGCCTCAGGCGGGGTACCCCCGTGTGAGGAACTGGGTGGGGTAGCGGTCGGCTGAACTTGCACCAAAGAGTGTTGGCTGAGCCGGCCGTTACCCTCCCAGGATCCATAATCAGATTCTTGTCGAGGGTCAACGTCCGCACTACATGCGCGGGGTTACCTCCTATTTAGGCAGTTTGAAAAAACTGCGGCATAAATCTAGGATCGTGTAACTGGCACGTAAAGAAAGCGTCATTAGCGCTTCGGGATATTTTCGTTCCAAGTGCCAATGACATTAACCAACCACGTGGCTGTGAAATTACAGCCGCCATAGAGTCCAGGAGGACAAACAGTGGCAAAGGAGAAGTTCGAGCGTACGAAGCCGCATGTGAACATCGGCACCATCGGACACGTCGACCACGGCAAGACCACCACCACCGCAGCGATCACCAAGGTTCTGGCTGACCAGTACCCTGAGGAGAACACCGCTTTCGCATTCGACATGATCGATAAGGCTCCTGAGGAGAAGGAGCGCGGTATTACCATCAACATCTCCCACGTTGAGTACTCCACCCCGAAGCGCCACTACGCACACGTTGACGCCCCGGGCCACGCCGACTACATCAAGAACATGATTACCGGTGCTGCTCAGATGGACGGCGCTATCTTGGTTGTTGCTGCAACCGATGGCCCGATGCCGCAGACCCGCGAGCACGTTCTTCTTGCTCGCCAGGTTGGCGTTCCTTACATTCTCGTTGCACTGAACAAGTGCGACATGGTTGACGACGAGGAAATCATCGAGCTCGTCGAGATGGAGATCCGCGAGCTGCTCGCAGAGCAGGACTACGATGAGGAAGCTCCGATCGTTCACATCTCTGCTCTGAAGGCTCTTGAGGGCGACGAGAAGTGGGTACAGGCTATCGTTGACCTGATGCAGGCTTGCGATGACTCCATCCCGGATCCGGAGCGCGAGCTGGACAAGCCGTTCCTGATGCCAATCGAGGACATCTTCACCATCACCGGCCGCGGTACCGTTGTTACCGGCCGTGTTGAGCGTGGCTCCCTGAACGTCAACGAGGACGTTGAGATCATCGGTATCCAGGACAAGTCCATCTCCACCACCGTTACCGGTATCGAGATGTTCCGCAAGATGATGGACTACACCGAGGCTGGCGACAACTGTGGTCTGCTTCTGCGTGGTACCAAGCGTGAAGAGGTTGAGCGCGGCCAGGTTGTTATCAAGCCGGGCGCTTACACCCCTCACACCCAGTTCGAGGGTTCCGTCTACGTCCTGAAGAAGGAAGAGGGCGGCCGCCACACCCCGTTCATGGACAACTACCGTCCGCAGTTCTACTTCCGCACCACCGACGTTACCGGCGTCATCAAGCTGCCTGAGGGCACCGAGATGGTTATGCCTGGCGACAACGTCGAGATGTCCGTCGAGCTGATCCAGCCGGTCGCTATGGACGAGGGCCTGCGCTTCGCTATCCGCGAGGGCTCCCGCACCGTCGGCGCTGGCCGCGTTACCAAGATCATCAAGTAAGCGCAATTGCTTGAGCGTTTAAAGTAACGCCCTTTAAAGCCACCGCTTTCCCTGCTTGGGAAGGTGGTGGCTTTTTGTATGTCTACCTGCCGTCTCCGTTAAGCTTTGAGCCATGCTTGATCCCACTCGCATTGACCGCACCCTCCGCGCACTTCGCGATGCGTGGGAGGGACAGCCGGAGCTGCCGTTAGGCACGATCTTTGCGATGCTCGCTAATCAGGGCTTGGGCTGGGGCGCCGACGATGAGGAGCTGCGTGCCGCGCTTGAGTCGATGGCGAGGGTTCATCCGCCCACGCTGCCGCTTGACGACGCCCGTGTGACCCAAGGTTTGTGGCTCATCGTCACGGAAAGCAACCGGGTCACTGTCGACGCCGAGCGCGTCATCGTGCGTACGACCTCCAAGGCGGGACCCGGTCAGCCCGTTTCGTGGAAGTATTCTGCAATACGGCCAGTGGGGCCGGGGCGTCCTTTAGTGGTGACTGATGCTGAAGGCTTTGCACACCGCTGCGGCGTGGTGGAGCTGATTACTCAGCTGACCCCAGATAACCGCAGTCTTGAAGGGCTGAAGCGACGCAGCGTTGGTGAACGCGTCTGGATGCTCCGCACGTCCGATGAGGTCATTGTCTTGGACCACGGCTTGCACGTTTACACATCGGCTAACCGGGGTGTGGACCGTACCGACTATTCGTGGACAGTGATCGAGCAATGTACTGTGGGCGCGCCGCTGCTCGTGGGCTTATCTCGTGGCACGACGCATGAGTTTGGGGCGGTCACCGAGATATTCCTCGCTGAATCCGCCCCTGCCGAAAGCTAAGTGCTGAACCGGCCTATTCCTTAAGAGCTCGCACCTTTCCAAAGTGGAGTTTGTACACGGTATCAAGGTCGGCGTCGGGGAATGCCAGGCGGAAGTCTTGCTCGTTGGTCTCGACAGCGTCGACAAGCGCAGACAAAGCGGTATCTGGGTTCGCCTCAACCGTGTACTGGAGCGTCGGACGCGCGCGATCGTAGGCCACCAAGCGGGTGACTTTATCCACGCCGTCTTCCGCAGCCAAGGTATCAGCGACTGCACCGGCGATTGCCTGCATGTTGGTTGATATCTTGCCTTTGTCGTTCGAGGACTCAGAAGCCACATTGTTAAAGCGGTGGTGGCGCAGGTTAGCAATTACTAGCCATAAGCCGGACACAGCTAGTACCACCGTCGCCGTACCTAGTGCGGCAGCCCACCAGCCTTGTTGAGGAAGGGCTGCCCATTCGTCGTGGTCGACCCACCGCCCAAGGTAGAGCGCGAAGGGGACCTCGAAGTGGATGAGGATGGGCCACAAGCCGAGCACGATGAGAATGGCCGCAATAATGAATAACAATATTCGGTCGAAAGCGGCTAAGCCTTTAGACATGATCGTCGACCTCCGGGAGTTTCTCGGCTGCAACAGCGAGCTGGGGCTGCCGGTGGAGTTGCTGCAGCGTCTGCGCGACTGTGTCCTCCACACGGGAGATGAGACCCTCATCCTCAGTATCGCCGTTGACCGTTACATCGACGGTAATCTTCTTCTTGGAGATGACCGCGCGACTGCGCGCAGCTGCGACGCCGGGAACGCGACGGGCTGCTGCGGAAGCAGCGCGTGCTATATCAACGGGGCGCAACCATATGGAGGCTACTTCTGATTCGACCTGTGTGTGGGTGGATTTTCGCGGCTTGAATGCCACCACGAGCAGAAGCAGACCAACCAAAATGGCCGCCCCGCCGCTGGCTAGCATCCAGGTTTCGATTTTGTCCTGAGACATGACGTCGATGAAGGGTTGCAGCCAAGACCTTGCACCCGTGCTCACCGCCCAGGTCTCCCGGCCCAGGAAAGCCGCACCTCCAAGACAGACGAGTCCGAGTATGACAGTCCACGTGCGGGCTGCTGGCGAGGCGGCAGGCTTTTGGCCAAAGCCGTGCGGGAAGATGCTGCGTTCTTTACTCATGGGCACCTCCTCGAAAGAGCGGTTGGATGGTTATCTCGCGCAGTGGTTCAGGCCGTGGCGCCATGGGCCGCCGGACTGTGGCAATAGGCCGCAGCGTCGGCGACCACGCTGTAACAGGTTGTGGCGTTCGAACAGGGCGCAGTGACGCAGGCTGTGGTGTGTCCACCCGGCGTAGTTGGAGCGCTGGGGGAGTCCCGACTGGGCGCAACTTCGTTGACTTGGGCGAGCGAACTGGAGTGAGCGCAGCGGGCTGCGGCGTCGCAGCGCTCACGACGGAAACGGGCGCCGTGCGCGGCGAAACTGCCCGTACCGATTGTGGCTCAGGGCGCGAGACACTGCGGATTTGCACTAGGTGCGTGGTCTCTATCGGTTGGAGCTCGCGCTGCGGCCGGGTGTGCGGCAGGGTCACGCTCGGGGCGCGCCGTGATGCCACGGCTAGCCCTGTTACGCGCTCGCCAGGGACAGCGGCGCCCACGGTGACATTGACACGTGTGGTGGCGTAGCCGGTGTAGGTTCTGACAGCTTCTTCGATGGCGGCGCGTGCGGCCTCGGCGACAGCTGTTACCGGACTGGGCCAAGTAACGGCGATGTTGGCATCGACAGCCACGACTTCCTTGGTTGGGTCGCTCTGGATGAGCAGCCGTGGAAACGCGCGCCCGGCAAGGCCCGCGAGTTTGGCGTCGATGGCTACGGTGCCGGGCACACTGGCGATGGCAGTGCCAACGATGCGCTCGAGGGACTTAATGGAAAATCTTAAAGAGCCTGAGCTGTGTGCAAGGGAGGAATCATGGGGCATTAGTCTTGCCCTTTATCCTTGCCAACGATTCCATTCCACACCGCGGAGAGATCGATGCGACCATCAAAGTGAGCACCGATGACCCCGCCCAACGCGGCGAGGAGGACTGCCAGAACCGTGGGCCACAGGCCGAGGTGGATGAAAAATGCCAAAACTAGGCCGGCCACAATGCCGAGTGTGGAGTAATTCTTCATGCTTATTCCTTAATAGTATCCAATGCGCTGCTGATAGCGTCAGCTACAACAACATCGACTCGCGAAAGCTCGGAGCAAGCATCGAGCGCTGCCGCGCGAGCACCTTCGGCGACGTCCTTGACGGGCACCTGCTGCGCCACGTCGAACACGATGTGTAACTCCAGATGGCGGTCATCGCGGGGATTCGGACGCTTGAGTCCAGCAACGCGCTCGCCTGGATAGAGCAGTGACACCTCACCGAAGGTGCCGGCGTGCAGCTTGGCGACGCCCCGTGTCTCCAGCACGGCTTCAACTATGCGGTGCGCAGCGGGGGCGTCGAGCTCAAAGCGCGTCGTGGGGGACTCGACGGAGTCAGACATCAAGGCTTAGTCCTATTCCTGGCCCTGCGGCAGGGAATTGTTTGGGGACTGCTCGGCGGCGAGGTCTTCCTTTGGGAGCTTGACGTCATGAACAACAACGTCGACGCGTTCAACGCCGAGGCCAGTCATACGCTCAACGGCATTCATGATGTTGCGGCGGATGGCCTCTGCCAGCTCGTGGATGGCTACGCCGTACTCGGCGATGATGGCGACTTCGATGGTGGCAACACCGTTAGCAACCTGCACGCTGACGCCTTGGCGAACGTCCTCGGAGGCGCCAAAGGATTCACGGATCGAACCCATCATGCGGGCGCCGCCGCCACCGAGAGCAGCCACGCCGGACACCTCGCGGGCAGCGATGCCGGCGATCTTGGATACGACGGTGTCGTCAATAGTGGTGATACCGAACTCGGTCTCGAGGTTCTTGTTGACCTTAGGGGTAGCGGCGGCCTCAGGGGAGTTAGCGGTGCTGGACTCGGTAGCGGCCGTAGCTGGGGCGGTCGAATTGTTTTCTGGGGTGTTAGCAGCCATGAGCATTTCCTCTTCTCTTGAAGACTAAAAGTAACTTACCCATCCGAGCCTATAACTGAATGCGGGCATTGTGGGGTGCGGTAGTCGATCTTTTAGAAAACGTGATATTGGGCACGGTTTTGTCAGAAGTTTGGAAAACGGTTGATTACATGCTTAAATACAAGGGTTGCTTTAACACAGCGGCGTCACTGACTTCTGGCTCTAAGTCGAATATCAATGGCAAAGTTGCTGGTAAAGCGAACATGACACCTTTGTTGGTGGGCGTCTTAAGGCGTGCACTGGGAAGGTCATTCAATCGGGCTAGGTCCGCGTTTTAGTAGAGACATCCCGAGAGAATGGACCGGAGAAGGGGCATGGCAAATAAACAGCGGCAGTATACGAATTGGACATGTACTCGCACGTGTAATGCGTGAAGAACCGTCCTCTTCCTATTGACTTTGACTTCGGGTCTTGTACCCCGTCGAAAGCACTGCGCCCCAAGGTTTATGCCAGGTCGCATCTTTTGGTCGTCATGACAGTCAGACAACTGGCGTTGAGCCCAGGCCCTAGAGTCCGGACAACGTTATAGAGAAATCGAGAAGCAATTTCCCACCGCTTCACGCCCCGGATACGCCGGGAATGTGTAAGTGGGGAAGCGAGGAAGAGGATAAGCGTGGCGGGACAAAAGATCCGCATTCGGCTGAAGGCCTACGACCACGAGGCTATCGACGCTTCTGCAAAGAAGATCGTCGAGACCGTAACCCGTACGGGTGCTCGTGTTGTTGGCCCAGTGCCGCTCCCAACCGAGAAGAACGTATACGCCGTTATTCGTTCTCCGCACAAGTACAAGGACTCTCGCGAGCACTTCGAGATGCGCACTCACAAGCGCCTGATCGACATTCTCGACCCGACCCCGAAGACCGTTGACGCTCTTATGCGCATCGACCTTCCGGCCAGCGTCGACGTAAACATTCAGTAGTGTAAAGCGATCGACGAATAGATATTTGGTGGAGAACTAACAATGAGTGAAAACGAGATCAAGGGCATTCTGGGCAAGAAGCTCGGCATGACCCAGATCTTCGACGAGGACAACCGCGTTGTACCGGTTACCGTCGTCGAGGCTGGGCCGTGCGTAGTTACCCAGATTCGCACTGCAGAAACCGATGGCTACAACGCCATCCAGATCGCATTTGGCGAGATCGACCCGCGCAAGGCAAACAAGCCTGCCGCAGGTCACTTTAAGAAAGCTGGCGTAACCCCACGTCGCCACGTTGCCGAAATCCGCATGGATGACACCTCTGCTTACGAGGTTGGCCAGGAAGTTACCGCTGACATCTTCGAGGGCATTACCTTCGTCGACGTTACCGGCACCACCAAGGGTCACGGCTACGCAGGCGCAATGAAGCGCCACGGCTTCGCAGGTCAGGGCGCTGCCCACGGTAACCAGGCTGCTCACCGCCGCGTCGGTGGCATCGGCGCCTGCGCTACCCCGGCTCGCGTCTTCAAGGGCACCCGCATGGCTGGCCGCATGGGCCAGGACCGTGTTACCACCCAGAACCTGAAGATTCAGAAGATCGATGCCGAGTCCAACCTGCTGCTCATCAAGGGTGCTATCCCTGGTGCGCGCGGTGGCCTCGTCACCGTTAAGACCGCAGTGAAGGGCGGTGCACACGCATGAGCAACCTCAAGCTAGACGTCCATACCGCTGAAGGTAAGACCAACGGCTCTGTTGAGCTGCCGGCCGAGATCTTTGACACCGAGGCATCCATTGCTTTGATGCACCAGGTTGTCAACGCTCAGCTCGCTGCTGCTCGTCAGGGCACCCACAAGGCCAAGACCCGCGGCGAGGTCCGCGGCGGTGGCCGTAAGCCTTTCCGTCAGAAGGGCACCGGTCGTGCACGCCAGGGCTCGATCCGCGCACCTCATTACACCGGTGGCGGTATCTCCCACGGCCCAGTGCCGCGCGACTATAGCCAGCGCACCCCTAAGAAGATGATCAAGGCTGCTCTCTTCGGTGCACTGTCTGACCGTGCTCGCAATGAGCGCATCCACGTAATCGAAGAGCTCGTCCCGGGCCAGACCCCGTCCACCAAGGCGGCTAAGGCTTTCATCGAGCGCCTGACCGAGCGCAAGAACGTGCTGCTCGTTGTCGGCCGCGAGGACATCAACGCTCGCCGCAGCGCCAACAACCTGCCTAACGTCCAGATCCTGGATGCAGGCCAGCTGAACACCTACGACGTTCTTTACTCTGACGACGTTGTGTTCTCCGTTGAGGCTCTGCACACCTTCGTCGCTCGCGCTCAGGGTGCGAACGAGGAAGTTAAGGAGGAGAAGTAATGGCTAAGCTCGTTAACCCGCGTGACATTATCATCGCCCCGGTCGTTTCCGAGAAGTCCTACGGCCTGATGGAGCAGAACGTTTACACGTTCTACGTCTCCACGGACTCCAACAAGACCCAGATCAAAGATGCCATCGAGCAGATCTTCGGCGTAAAGGTTGACTCCGTGAACACCGTTAACCGTGCAGGTAAGCGTAAGCGCACCCGCACCGGCTTCGGTCAGCGCAAGTCCACCAAGCGTGCGTACGTGACGCTTCGTGAAGGCAGCGACTCCATCGACATCTTCGGCGGCGGCGCTTAAGCGCCACCGGAGAGCCGAAAGGAAAAGGAAGAATTATGGCTATTCGTAAGTACAAGCCGACAACTCCGGGTCGCCGCGCATCCTCCGTGTCCGAGTTCGAGGAGATCACTCGTTCTACCCCGGAGAAGTCCCTGCTGCGCCCGCTGAGCAAGACTGGTGGTCGTAACAACTACGGCCGCATCACCACCCGCCACATTGGCGGTGGCCACAAGCGTCGTTACCGTCTGATCGACTTCCGTCGTACGGACAAGGACGGTATCCCGGCAAAGGTTGCCCACATCGAGTACGACCCGAACCGCACCGCAAACATCGCTCTTCTGCACTACGCAGATGGCGAGAAGCGCTACATCATCGCCCCTAAGGGCCTGAAGCAGGGCACCATCGTTGAGGCCGGCGCTAACGCCGACATCAAGGTTGGTAACAACCTGCCGCTGCGCAATATCCCAACCGGTACTACCATCCACGCTGTGGAGCTCAAGCCGGGCGCAGGTGCTAAGCTTGCCCGCTCCGCTGGTGCTTCCATCCAGCTGCTGGGTAAGGAAGGCAAGTACGCAATCCTGCGTATGCCGTCCTCCGAGATCCGCCGCGTCGACATCCGTTGCCGCGCCACCGTGGGTGAGGTCGGCAACGCTGACCAGATGAACATCCGTTGGGGTAAGGCCGGCCGTATGCGCTGGAAGGGCGTTCGCCCGACCGTCCGTGGTGTCGTCATGAACCCGGTTGACCACCCACACGGTGGTGGTGAGGGTAAAACCTCCGGTGGTCGTCACCCTGTGTCCCCATGGGGCAAGAAGGAGGGTCGCACCCGCAACCCGAACCGTTACTCGAACAACATGATCGTGCGCCGTCGTCGCCCGAACAAGAAGCGCTAAGAGGAGGTAAACAATGCCACGCAGCCTTAAGAAAGGCCCGTTCGTCGATGAGCACCTCCTCAACAAGGTGGATGCTCAGAACGAGGCCGGCACCAAGCAGGTCATCAAGACCTGGTCTCGCCGCTCGACCATTCTGCCTGACTTCATCGGTCACACCTTCGCCGTCCATGACGGTCGTAAGCACGTGCCGGTGTTCGTTGAGGACTCCATGGTCGGCCACAAGCTCGGTGAGTTCGCACCAACCAAGACCTTCAAGGGTCACATCAAGGACGATAAGAAGGGACGTCGATAAGCGATGAGTGAAACCATCACCTCCGCATCCGCAACGGCCCGCTACGTCCGCGTTACTCCGATGAAGGCACGCCGTGTCATCGATCTGGTTCGCGGCAAGTCCGTAGCCGAGGCACTTGCAATCCTGAAGTACGCTCCGCAGGGCGCTGCTAAGCCAGTCGCTAAGGTTGTTGCTTCTGCAGCCGCTAACGCCGAGAACAACTTCGGCCTGGACCCACGCACCCTGGTCATCTCCGAGGCATACGCCAACGAGGGTCCGACCATGCGTCGCTTCCAGCCACGCGCACAGGGCCGTGCATTCATGATTCGTAAGCGCACCAGCCACATCACCGTGGTGGTCGAGAGCCAGAAGGAAGGGGCCAAGTAATGGGCCAGAAAATCCATCCTCACGGCCTACGTTTGGGCATCACTTCCGACTGGAAGACCCACTGGTTCGCCGATAAGGACTACGCGAACTACGTAGCCGAAGACATCAAGATCCGTCAGTACCTCGAGAAGGGCCTCGACCGCGCCGGCATCGCCGACGTCGTCATCGAGCGCACCCGTGACCGCGTACGCGTCGACATTCACACCGCCCGCCCGGGTATCGTGATCGGCCGCCGCGGTGCTGAGGCAGACCGCATCCGCCGCGAGCTCGAGAAGCTCACCGGCAAGATGGTCGCCCTCAACATCCTCGAGGTCAAGCAGGTCGACGCCAACGCAACTCTGGTTGCTCAGTCCGTCGCCGAGCAGCTGGTTAACCGTGTTGCATTCCGTCGTGCAATGCGCAAGGCTATCCAGTCCGCTATGCGCCAGCCGCAGGTCAAGGGTATTAAGATCCTTTTGTCCGGTCGTCTGGGCGGCGCCGAGATGTCCCGTACCGAGCGCTACCACGAGGGTCGCGTTCCGCTGCACACTCTTCGCGCCGAGATCGACTACGGCACCGCAGAGGCCCACACCACCTTCGGCCGCATTGGCATCAAGGTGTGGATCTACAAGGGTGACGTCGTCGGTGGCGTACGCGAATCCGAACTGAACGCTCCGTCGCAGGGCCGTGGCCGCGGTGACCGTAACGGTCGTCCGCGCCGTGGTGGCCAGCGTCGTCAGCGCGCACAGCAGAAGCAGGAGGGCTAATCCATGCTGATTCCTAAGCGCGTTAAGTACCGCCGCCAGCACCGTCCTACCCGTAGCGGTGTTTCCAAGGGCGGTAACCGCATCAACTTTGGTGATTACGCAATCCAGGCTCTAGAGCCGGCTTACATCACCAACCGTCAGATTGAGGCCGCACGTATTGCCATCAACCGCCACGTTAAGCGTGGTGGCAAGGTGTGGATCAACATCTTCCCGGACCGTCCGTTGACCCAGAAGCCACTCGGCGTTCGTATGGGTTCCGGTAAGGGCCCGGTTGAGAAGTGGGTCGCCAACGTTAAGCCGGGCCGCGTCCTCTTCGAGATGTCCTACCCGAACGAGGCCACTGCTATCGAGGCTCTGCGCCGTGCAGGCCAGAAGCTTCCTTGCAAGGTCCGCATCATCAAGAAGGAGGACCAGTTCTAATGGCAACCGGTACCCCCGCCCACGAGTTCCGTGAGCTCGACAACGCTGAGCTGGAAACCCGCCTTAAGGATGCGAAGGAAGAGCTGTTCAACCTTCGTTTCCAGAAGGCAACCGGCCAGCTGACCAACAACCGCCGCATCGGCACGGTTAAGCGCGACATTGCCCGCATCTACACCGTTCTTCGCGAGCGCGAGCTGGGCCTGTCCGTAGTTCCGGGAGCTGAGGCTTAATCATGAGTGAGGCAAACGTGAACGAAGTAAAGAAGGAGCGCGGTGCGCGCAAGACCCGCATCGGCATCGTAGTTTCCGACAAAATGGACAAGACCATCGTCGTCGAGCTCGAAGACCGCAAGCAGCACGCGCTTTACGGCAAGATCATGCGCTCTAACAAGAAGGTTAAGGCACATGACGAGAACGAGACCGCCGGCATCGGCGACCGCGTTCTGATCGCCGAGACCCGCCCGCTGTCTAAGGACAAGCACTTCCGTCTCGTCGAGATCGTGGAGAAGGCTAAGTAAAACCTAGCTTTTCCAACTCTTAAGCCGGCCAGGCTTTTCTTCCCAAAGGAAGAAGGCTTGGCCGGCTTTTCTTATGCGCCGATTTCCACATCCTCACCGCCCCAAGGCGTTAAGCTAAAAAGCTGTCTCCTTTATCGGCTCTTCCGGTTTTAGGGTGCATTGAT
>NZ_KV788502.1:0-27754 GCF_001807295.1 Corynebacterium sp. HMSC06C06 | reverse complement strand
CACAAAATCAATGCACTCTAAAACCGGAAGAGCCGTTTTATCCCCAAGCTGATCGACTACGCCCAGCACCTCATCCTGCCCACCATCGCCCTAGTCGTCATCAGCTACGCCGGCTACCACATGATGCAGCGCACTCTCCTGCTGGACAACCTCAATGCCGACTACGTTCGCACTGCCCGCGCGAAAGGGCTAACCCGTGCCCAAGCCATCCGCAAGCACGCGCTAAGAACCTCCATCATCCCGGTGGCAACGTCAGTTGCTTTCTCCGTGCCCGGAATCTTCACTGGCGCGATCATGACCGAGCAGATCTTCGCTTGGAAAGGCATGGGCCAGTACTTCATCGAAACCATCAGTCGCAACGACGTCAACGGCACCACCGCGGTCGCCGCCTTCGGCGCAGTGATGATTGCATTCTCAGCAATTCTGGCCGACCTCATCGTTGTTGCACTCGACCCACGAGTGAGGGTGAGCTAAATGTCTCCAGAGAAAAAGTCCACGACTCCTCGCGCTTCGGCACGTCACTCGGAACGCCACCGGCGAAACGACCTCGCTATCGACTCCGCGGCGGATAACCTCGGTGTTCGCCCACACGCCTCCACCGCCGACTTCAGCATGGCCTCGGAGCCAAGCGCCCAATCTGCACTGGCTTCCGGTGTTGATGTCGATGATGCCCAACGCCGCCAATTCACAGGCAACGACGGAGACGAAAAGGAAGAGGTCTTCCGCGGCACGTCGAAGCTGAAGCTGTACACGCGGCGCTTCTTCCGCAACAAGTTCGCTTTAATCGGCGCACTCATTTTCCTGCTTCTAACCTTGTTGGCTCTCTTCGGCGGCTTTGTTGCCAAGTGGCCTTACGACGAGCCTGACTTCCTAAACCTCGCCACAGGACCTTCGCCGGAGCACTGGTTTGGCACCACCGATTCTGGCAACGACCTTTTCGCCCAAACCGTTCATGGCTTGGGGCGCTCGCTCATCATCGCGTTGGTCGTCTCCATTGCCACGACCGTCCTTTCGGCGCTCATCGGCGCTGCCGCAGCCATGTACGGCGGACGCATCGAAAAGGCGATTCTGGCTATTATCCACTTCTTGCTCGCCATCCCGACCTTCCTGCTCATCGCCCTCGTGGTGGCGGATTCCGGCGGCGATTGGAAGCTGCTCATCGTGGTCCTCATCGCCTTTGGCTGGATGTACCCCGCCCGTGTTATTTGGGCGATGGCACTGTCCGTGCGCGAAAACGACTACGTGCGAGCGGCCGACTACATGGGCGTATCGCGCTTCCGCACCATCGTTCGCCACATCGTGCCCAACATCGGATCGCTGCTCATCATCCAGTTCGCACTGGGTGTCGTGAGCACCGTCATGTCAGAAACAGCACTGTCCTTCTTGGGTTTGGGCGTGAAGCTTCCCGACGTCTCTTTGGGCACGCTGCTTTCCGTCGGCGCCAACGCCATCGAATCCTCGCCTTGGCAGTTCTACTTCCCAGCGGGCGTGCTGACCCTACTCACTGTGTCCATGGCATTCATCGCGGATGGCCTGCGCGATGCCATTGACCCCAACTCGAACTCCGGAGGCCGCGCATGACGAAACCTACTACTCCCGTGCTACAAGTTAGTGATCTAGCCGTCACCTTTCCTTCTGAAGCTGGTTCGGTCCATGCTGTCCGTGGCGTCAACTTCGATCTTCTGCCAGGGCGCACCCTCGCGATTGTGGGTGAATCCGGCTCCGGCAAGTCCGTGACGTCGATGGCCATTATGGGGCTTTTGCCTGGCTACGCCAAGGTTGAGGGCTCTGTTAAATTCCAGGGCACTGAGCTGATCGGAATGTCCGACAAAAAGATGTCCGAAATCCGTGGCCAAGACATCGCCATGATTTTCCAGGATCCGCTCTCTTCGCTGACTCCCGTTTTTTCCATCGGTGACCAGCTCAAGGAAGCCATCCAGATTCACCGCTCACTGTCGGATAAGGAAGCCGAGCAAGAGGCCATCCGCCTTCTGGATTTGGTGGGTATCCCCGAGCCTGAAAAGCGCATCAAGTCCTTCCCGCATGAATTCTCCGGCGGTATGCGCCAGCGCGTGGTCATCGCTATCGCGATGGCCAACAACCCCAAGGTCATCATCGCCGACGAGCCAACCACCGCTCTCGACGTCACCATCCAGGCGCAGATTCTTGAGGTCCTCAAGGTCGCTCAGCGCAAAACCGGCGCTGCGGTGATCATGATTACCCACGACATGGGAGTCGTCGCGGGCACTGCTGACGATGTCCTCGTAATGTACGCTGGCCGCGCCGTCGAATATGGCGACGTAGACACCATCTTTAGCAACCCTAAGATGCCCTACACGGTGGGACTACTCGGTTCTACCCCGCGCGTGGACAAGTCGAGCGACGAGCCCCTCGTACCGATTAACGGCACCCCGCCGCGCCTAATCGAGATTGTGCCGGAATGTTCGTTTGCTGCCCGCTGTCCCGTGGCGCAGGAAGGCTGCTGGAAGCAGGAGCCTGAATTGCGTGCGCTTGACGACGCCCCGCGGCACGCCGCCGCTTGCCTGCGCTCCGATGAGATCAATCAGGGCAGCATCGGTGGCGAGCGAATGTACCCGCTGCCGCAGATTTCCCCCGATGCCCTAGGCGATACCCCGTATGACGAGCGCCCCGTGACCCTTGAGGTAGAAAACCTCGTCAAGGAATTCCCACTCATCAAGGGCGCCATCCTCAAGCGTCGCGTGGGCACCGTGCATGCGGTCAACAACATCAGCTTCACGGTGCACCAGGGCGAGTGCTTCGCCATCGTGGGCGAATCCGGTTCTGGCAAGACCACGACTCTGCTGGAAATCATGGATCTTAACCCACCTAAGGGTTCCACCATCGTTGTTAATGGCACCGACACCTCCGGGCTTAGCAGCTCAGCTCGCCGCAACCTGCGCAAAGACATCCAGATCGTCTTCCAGGACCCAATGAGCTCGCTGAACCCGCGCATGACAATCCGCGAGATCATCGCGGAACCGCTGGAATCGCTGGGTTATGAAGGCGACGTCGGCAAGCGCGTGAGCGAGCTCATGAAGCTCGTCGGCTTGGAATCCCACCAGGTAGACCGCTTCCCGGGGCACTTCTCTGGTGGTCAGCGTCAGCGCATCGGCCTGGCCCGCGCACTGGCTACAAACCCGTCAATCATCGTCCTCGACGAGCCCGTTTCTGCTCTGGACGTATCCATCCAGGCCGGCATCATCAATCTGCTGCATGACCTGAAGAACCGTCTGGGTATCTCCTTGGTCTTCGTAGCTCACGACCTCTCCGTGGTACGCAATCTTTCCGACAAAGTCGCCGTCATGTACAAGGGCGACTTCGTGGAATACGGCGCCACCGACGAGGTCTTCGATAACCCGCAGCACGCGTACACCAAGGCGCTGCTGTCCGCTATCCCTATCCCGGACCCTGCCGTGGAACGCAACCGCAAGCGGGTGATCTACGAGGAACATGCCTCTTAGAAACCCCGCGCTCGACCTAAAACTCAATATTTCATCTCTTTGTAATTCCTCCCCTCCCACAAGGAAGATTCGAACCATGAACCTAAAACTCCGTAATGCTACGTTGGCGATCATCGCTGCCTCCGCTCTCGTCATCTCCGGCTGCTCTAGCAGCGATTCAGAATCCTCGGGCGAAGCCATCGACGTCAAGCTCGACGGTTCCTACAATCCAAAGGACCGCTCCGAGCTGAAGGAAGGCGGCGAACTTCGCCTGGCACTGGATGAGATTTCCCAGCAGGAAAACCCATTCCACGCTGACGGCACCCGGTATACCAGCGACGTGTGGAAGTACTACAACCCGCAAATCGGGCTTTTCGACGGCTCCGGTGAGTTCCACCCCAACAACGACTACATCACCGACATCAAAGAAGAGGAAAAGAACGGCAAGACCGTCATCACCTACACCATCCACGACAAGGCCCAGTACAACGATGGCACGCCGATTGACTGGAAGTCCTTCGAGCACACCTGGAAGTACAACAACGGCGAGGATAAGTCCCTCAATGTCTCCAGCATCGAAGGTTACAATCTCATCGAGTCTGTGACCAAGGGCGAGACCGACAAGCAAGCTGTGGTCACCTACAAGCATGCATACCCATGGTGGCAGGGCCTGTTCAACTTCTTGCTTCCTCCGCAGGTCGACTCCGCCGAGAAGTTCAACAAGGCATACCTGGGCAAGCTGCGCCCAGAGTGGGGTGCTGGCCCGTACAAGGTCGACAATGTCGACTTCGTCGGTGGCACGGTTTCCTTCGTGCCAAACGAAAAGTGGTGGGGTGACAAGCCATTCCTCGACAAGGTCACCTACCGCCAGATGGAAGACCAAGCTTCCATCAATGCGTTTAAGGCAGGCGAAATCGACGCCACCGGCGTGGGCAATAAGGATCGCCTAGCTGCGGTTAAGGACATGAATGACATTGAGATCCGTACCGCAATGATGCCTTCTAACTCCCTGATTGTTTTGAACTCTGGCAACGAGATCCTGAAGGACATCAAGGTCCGCGAAGCAGTGCTGACCGGCATCGACCGCTCCCAGCTGGCCGCTATTCGCTTCAACGGTCTCGACGGTTACAAGGAAGAGCTGCCGGGCTCCCTCAACCTCTATCAGACCCAGAAGGGCTACGAGGACAACGTTGGTGCCGTCGTGAAGTTCGACGCCGAAAAGGCCAAGTCGCTGCTGGAAAAAGCCGGCTGGAAGGAAGGAGCCGACGGAATCCGCGAGAAGAGCGGCAAGAAGCTCTCGCTGCGCTATACCCTGCTAGGTGACAGCGTCATTAGCAAAGCAATGGCCACCGCAACGCAGAAGATGCTCAAGGACATCGGAATCGATCTGAAGGTCGAAGAGCGTCCTTCCTCCGACTTCTCGGAGATCGCCACCAAGAAGGATTTCGATATCTTCCCGATGGGGTTCACCGCCGGCGATCCATTCGGCATCGCGTACTTTGGTCAGGTCTACCGCTCCGACTCCGAGCTGAACAAGTCCGGCACCGGTACCCCGGAGATGGATAAGAAGATCGAGGAGCTGGCCAAGATCGCAGATCCTGACGAGCAGATCAAGAAGGGCAACGAGCTGGAGCGCGAGGCCCTGTCCACCTATGGCATCATGCCTATCTACAACGGCCCGGCCATGGTCGCTACCAGCCCGAAGCTAGCTAACTTCGGTGCTGCTTCCTTCGCTGTACTCGAGGTCGAAAACATCGGCTACACCGAGTAAAGCCTCAGCCGCAAACAAAAAGCTGGCTCCACTCGTTGACAATGAGTCATTGAGTGCAGCCAGTTTTTGTTTTAGTAATCGCCCTAGTTATCGCCCTTGAGCTGGTCACGCAGTTCGTCGAAATACTGGCGTGCCGTCTGCGGTGTATTGCTCTGTGGTGCACCGCCGGAGTACGGCGGCTGCTCAATAGCTTGCGCGCTCTGTTGGGTTTGCTGCTGCACCTCGCGCGCCGCCTGCTGCGCGCGCTGCGCCTTCTGCGCACGCAGCTGCTCCAAGCGCTCGCGCTGCACGCGGTCGAGTCCACCAGAGGCTTCATTATTAATAGCCTGAGTCGACAGCAGTACGTCGCGCATGCCGCCGAAGAGATCCTGCATGCCACCTGGGTTCGAAGGCATGTAGAGGACGTTGGTGTGCGAGCGATCTGCCACATCGACCATCGCGTCCAGGTACTGGGAAACCAGCATCAGGGTCTCTGGGTTTTCCTGAACGCCTGCAGCACGCAGCATCTCGTACTGCTGCGCGATACCCTCAACAATTTCCTTACGCTGCTCAGCCACACCGCGACCCTGCAGCTTCTTAGCCTCAGCGGCGCCTTCGGCTTCCTTAACCACGCGAATCTTCTCCGCCTCAGCCTGTGCGATAGCCGCCTCGCGCTCACGCTGCGCAGCGTTAATGGAGTTCATCGACTCGCGCACGCGGGTATCCGGGCGAATGTCCGTCACCAGCGTATTCACGAAGTGCCAGCCATAAGCGGCCATATTGTCGCGCAGCGACATCGCAACGTTCTGCGCGATGGTGTCCTTCGAAGAGAAGGAATCATCCAGGTCCATGTTCGCCACGGAGGAGCGAACGTTGTCCTGGACATAAGCCACGATCTGCTGTTCGTGGTTGGAGAGCATGTAATAAGCTTCTCGCTCACGACCTTGCACAACCTCGTATTGGACGGCGACCGGAATCTGAACGAAGACGTTGTCCTTGGTCTTGGTCTCCACCATGACATCGAGCTGGCGCACCTGCAGGCTGATCTTGTCGCGCACGCGATCAACCCACGGCAGCTTGAAGTGCAGGCCAGCGTGCGCCACGGTCACGAACTTACCCAGGCGCTCCACAATGGCAGCCTCACGGGTACGCACGATGTAGTAACCATCAAAAATGGTCAAAACAATCGCCAGCAGAACAACGCCGACAAAAATCATTCCGAACATTGGTTCTTCCTCTCGTTCAATTCCTCGTTCAATTTTTGATTCACGCCTCACCTTTCCACACCTTGAATAAGTGCGCGAGCGGGAAAGAAAAATCTTAATGAAACTGCTATCGAACAAGACAAGGGGCTAGGCAGCGAGGACCGGCCCCGGGGGCCGGCCGACGCAAACGGGCGTTCTAGTGGTCATCAACCAAGCGGAAGAGCTCACCCAGAATGCCCTCGCCGTCGTGGCCGATTCCGTTGTGTTGGAACTTGTTAGTCACCATTGGGCGCAGGTCACGGTAGGCGCTAGCGGTCTGCATCGACTCTTCGAAGGGCACGAAGATGTCATCCAGATAGACAGCTGCGGCGGCCTGCACTTCGGCGTTGCCCAATGCCGCGGCGTCGTAAGGCGCGGCGTCCCACTCAAGCTGCGCCAACGCTTCTGCCGAATCCTTGAAGGCAAGCAGCGCCGGATCCTCATCGAACTGCCACGGGAAGATGTGCTCGCCTGTCAGCCACGTGCCTGACTCAGCAAACTCCGGGAACTCCTCGCGCACGCGGTGCGCCGCCCAGCCCGTGACGTGCTGGCCGCCCACACTGCCATAGATGGATTCGTGGATGGCCGCATACAATGGCCCACCCTGGAAGCTCACGCGAGCACCGACCTCGTGGAGGAAATCGGAGCGCAAGCGCTTCTCCCCACCCACGGTGCGGAAAGGCTCCTCAAGCAGGTAGCCCAGGGAATCGAATCCGGAGCCACGGCCCAGCTCGATGCCGATGGTGCGGAAGCGAAGCGAGCTCAAGCGCTCCCCAGTAGGCAAAACCTCCTGCGAGTTGTCCAGGTGATCGATGATTTCCGCGATGCGCTGCTGCGCGAAAGGTACGTAGTCAAAGAAGCGCTGTTGGCGCATCTTGAGCTTGGTGAACGTGGAACGGTAAAGATCGTCTGCGCCCTTGTCCAAGGTCGGGAGGCCGCCGGTCAGGAAGGCCTTGTCCACAGACTCGGGGAACAAGGAGACGTAGCTCGTGATGCAAAATCCGCCAAAGGACTGGCCGAACAAAGACCACTTGTCGATGCCAAGGTACTCACGCAGCCGCTCCGCATCGCGCACGATGTTGTCCTGGCGCAGCAGTTTAAGGCGCTCGACGCTTAAGTCGGCGGCGTCGGAAAGCTCATCAATGCGATGGCTGCGGCCGGTGCCACGCTGGTCCATGAGGATCCAGCGGTAGCGCTCCAAGCCCTTGCCGATGACACCTGACGCCCCCAGTGGACGCGGGGCTGGGAAGCCTGGCCCGCCCTGGTTATAGAGAATGGCGGGCTTATCCGGGTCACCGATTTCACGAGCATAGAGCTCAAACGTGCCCTGTTGCGGGTCGTTGTAGTCCCACGGGACGGAAAGTGTGTGCTCTTTTACTGGGTATCCAAATCGACGAGTCATAGATAAAAGTTTAACGCCGCACCATAGTGGCGCAGCGCTAAAAGCTTTTCTTATTCAGGGAAGACTCGTTTAGTAAACGGTGAATCCCTTCGCGCGGAAGACGTCACGAATTGCTTCGATATCCTCCGGCTTTGGCGGCTTCGTGTCTTCCAGCGTGTACGGATAGCCCAGTTCATGCCACTTATCAGCACCCATATTGTGGAACGGAAGCACCTCGATACGCTCGACGTTGTTGCTCCAACGCCCCACGATCTCAGCGACGTTTCGCACGTTTTCAGGGGAATCCGTAAGTCCTGGAACCACTACGAAGCGGATCCACACCGGCTTACCCATCGCCGACAGCCGGTCACCGAAGTCGATAGTCGGCTGCAGCTCGCGGCGGGTGACCAACTTGTAGGTTTCCTCGTCACCAGATTTGACGTCGAGGAGGACGAGGTCGATGTTTTCCAGGTCTTCGTCCCGCAGACGGGAGCCCAAGAAACCGGAGGTATCGATGGTGGTGTGAATACCAGCATCGTGGACTTCCTTGAGCACACGTCGCGTGAAAGCAATCTGGAACAGCGGCTCGCCACCTGAGATGGTCAGTCCGCCACCGGAGGCTTTGAAGATGGGCTTGTAGCGCTTGATGCGCTTGACGACGTCCTCGATGCGCTCGAGGGTGCCCACCTTCATCTCCATGGTGTCAGGGTTGTGGCAGTACTGACAGCGCAGCGGGCATCCAGACATGAACATCGTCATGCGAGTACCGGGACCATCGACGGAGGTTACTAGCTCCCAGGAATGTACGAGGGCGATGTCGCCAGTGCGACGTGCCTCCATGAGCTCCGGGCGCTTGATCTCGTCGAGGGAGTTATCGGTACCTAGGCCGGCGGCCGCACCGCGCACCTTCTCGCCCGCTTGGGGGTCGAGGTGCACCACTCCAGTAATGCCATCAGCCATTGTTTATGAACCCTGGTGGAAGGTACGGGAGATGACGTCGAGCTGCTGCTCCTTGGTGAGCTTGACGAAGTTCACTGCGTAGCCGGAAACACGAACGGTCAGGTTCGGGTACTTCTCTGGGTGCTCGACAGCGTCCTCGAGGGTTGCCTTATCCAGAACATTGATGTTTGCGTGGTAGAGACCTGAGTTCATCTGGTGCTCGTCACGGTTTGCCTTCATGGCTGCAAGACGCTCGTCGAAGGTTGGGGTTGCCATGGTTTTCTCCTTGAAATTGGTTGAGGTTGGTTTGGGAAACTTGATTGACTGCGGGTGGCTTACTCGGACTCCATGATGAAGCCTGCATCCAGAACGCCCACCAGGTTGTCGATGCGCTCCTCCGGAGTGCGGCCGAGACCAGACGGGGTGATGGTGTTGGTCAGCGAGATGCCATCCAGCGCATCCTTGTAGTCCAGCTTGCCCACGGACAGCATGGAAGCGACCATGCCGTGGCTGTCGGCGCCGTTTTCTGGGTTAGCACCTGGTGCGAACGGGGTACCAGCCTTGTGGCCGGATGGGAAGGCACCGGTTGCCTTGCCGTAGACCACGTTGGAGGTAATGGTCAGAACGGACTGGGTTGGAATTGCGTTGCGGTACATCGGGATGGCCTTAATCTTTGCCATCACGGTGTGGACGATGGTGGCGGCGATGTCATCGGCGCGGTCATCGTCGTTGCCGTAGAACGGGAAGTCGCCTTCGGTCTTGTAGTCCACAATCAGGCCGGTCTCGTCACGCACTGGGTAAACCTTTGCGTACTTGATGGCGGACAGGGAGTCAGCAACGATGGACAGACCTGCGATGCCGCAGCCCATGGAGCGGACGATGTTGGAGTCGTGCAGAGCCATCTCGATTGCCTCGTAAGCGTACTTATCGTGGCAGAAGTGGATGATGTTCAGTGCCTCGACGTAGGTGCCGACTACCCAGTCCAGCATCTCTTCGTACTTCTTCCAGACTTCGTCGAAGTCCAGTGGGCCGTCGCCCTGGATTGCGTCGTAGCCTTCGACGACCTGCTTGCCGGTGACCTCGTCACGACCGCCGTTGATAGCGTAGAGCAGGGCCTTTGCAGCGTTAACGCGAGCGCCGAAGAACTGCATCTGCTTGCCAACTTCCATCGGGGAAACACAGCAAGCAATCGCTGCGTCATCGCCCCACTGCTCACGAATCTGCTTGTCAGACTCGTACTGGATGGAAGAAGTGGTGATCGAGATGTGAGCACAGAACTTCTTGTAGCCCTCTGGCAGTGCTGGGTCCCAGAAGATGGTGATGTTCGGCTCTGGTGATGGGCCAAGGTTGACCAGGGTCTGCAGCAGACGGAAGGAAGTCTTGGTGACCATGTGGCGGCCGTCGTTGCCGAAGCCAGCGTCGGACCAGGTTGCCCAGTATGGGTCACCGGAGAAGATCTGGTCGTAGTCCTCGGTGCGCAGGAAGCGAACGATGCGCAGCTTCAGGACGAGCTGGTCGATGATTTCCTGTGCATCCTCTTCAGTGATGAGGCCAGCGGCCAAGTCACGCTCGAAGTAGCAGTCGAAGAATGCGGACAGGCGGCCGATGGACATTGCGGCGCCGTCCTGGGATTTGATGGAAGCCAGGTAACCAAAGTAGGTCCACTGGACTGCCTCATGAGCGGTCTTTGCAGGGCCGGAGATGTCAAAGCCATAGGACTCTGCCATGATCTTGAGTTTCTTCAGGGCCTTGATCTGCTCTGCGTGCTCTTCACGGTAGCGTGCCCAGTGCTCGCTGAAGCCCAAGTCGCTGACCTCGTTCTTCTTGGCTTCCTTCTCGGCGATGAGGTAGTCAACGCCGTAGAGGGCGACACGACGGTAGTCACCGATGATGCGGCCGCGGCCGTATGCGTCAGGCAGACCGGTGATGATGTGTGATGATCGGGCAGCACGGATGCGCGGAGTGTAGATGTCGAAGACGGCATCGTTGTGGGTCTTGCGATAGCGAGTGAAGATCTTCTTGATCTCCGCCTCTGGCTCCTTGCCCGCTTCGCGGATGGCCTGCTCGACCATGCGCCAACCACCGTTCGGCATCATGGCACGCTTCAACGGGGTGTCGGTCTGCAGACCGACGATGACGTCATCGTCCTCTGAAATGTAGCCGGCTGGGAAAGCATCGATGTCAGTTGGGGTGTGGGTATCCACATCGAAAATGCGCTTTTGGCGCTCTACCGACAGGTAGTTCTTTTCGAGGGTGTCCCACGTGCGCTGAGTCTTTTCGGTTGGGCCCGCGAGGAAGGAAGCGTCTCCATCGTACGGAGTGTAGTTGCGCTGGATGAAGTCCCTGACGTTGATGCCTTCAGCCCATGGGCCAGGCTCGAATCCCTTCCAGGCTTCAAACTGCAGCGGTTGCGTTGCGGTGGTCACTGTTGTGACTCCCTTCTTGTTTGACACGTTTCATTCAAGTGAGTCGGGGCGCCTTGCCGCTGTTACCTGTCACTGTGTTCCACGCGTTTCCTGCCGGAAACTTTGGTCTCACCTTCTAAGCGACGAGCGCCTCTTGTCTCCAAGTTTAGAAGCCGTGACTGCACCCCTCCTACTTGAGAAAATGTGTAACAGGGCACATCCGTAACAAATCAGCCCCCTTGCAGGTCACCCATTTTAAAAAAGACGAATATACCGTTTATATCGGGGGTATTTTACCCCCGAACGTGAGTTTCCGCACGTTAAATTGATAGATTTTTTATCATCAAAACGAGCAAAGGGTCGCCGTAGCGACCCCATCATTTTCCACTCCTACTTGAAGCTAAACTCCAGCTCAGCATTATTATCTACTGACCTAATGATTCCCGTGTAGAAGTCTTTTGCCTGGTCCTGCAAGACACCCCGGTTGTCCGAAATGTTCTGTTTTTTCTCACCTTCGTCAAGAATTTTCGAAACCGTATCGGCAGCATCGAGCTCGGGGGTAATCCAGCTAAGAGCACCATTATCGTTGACGGCGGTCTTAAAATGCTCATCGGAGTGGCCAATGAAAATGAACCTCGGGATGGTCACTTTGTAGGCGTGCTCGCCGGTTTGCTCGACTTTTACGTCCTTGCCTTCGATTCCAAGTTTGGCCTTGTAAGAGTATTGCACGAACTGGGTACGGTCAGTCCACGGAATACCGACGCCGAGTACCTCTTTATTCGATGATTTTTCGGCCAAGCCCTCGATACCCAGGCTAAGCAGCACAACCTGTTCTTCCCGTTCCACAGACTTGATAACCTGTGTGTTCAACGCATCCCCCTGGGTGCCAATGATGCCCTTGTTCTGCAAAATTGCAACTCCGCCAAGCGCTACTACGGCGACCAAAAGAATGGCAATCAGGGCTGTCTTGAACTTTTTCATGGCGGTTTACTTCCTCACTGTCAATGAATTGGCGGCCGTCTTTCCCGTGGCGGGCAATCGCAGCACATACTTGGGATACGCGCCGAGATGCGCACGGGGAGGTCAGCAAAGTTTGTTGTCCATTGAGGTCATCGACGCCCCATCTCTTCCGATTCCCCATCGGACATAGTTGTGGTCTATTCGTTACTAAACGGACATAAAAAGCGCCAGATTCTGCCCTAATCCGGGCACAAACAAAGGCCCCCGCAGCAATGCGGAGGCCTGCTGTGCGCCCGGAGAGACTTGAACTCTCACGTCATAAGACACTAGAACCTAAATCTAGCGCGTCTGCCAATTCCGCCACGGGCGCATTCATTACATTGGAACCACCACTCCACTCAAGTGCGGGGAGGAGTACCGCAATGCAACTGCGACAGTAGTTTACACACTGATTTCAGTATCACTAAACCCAGGCACGCGCGGGGACGCACCCGTTCCTTCTCACAACCGTGCGCTGCCCCACAATCGTGCAGGCTAAAGCATAAATCCACTTTTCCCAAAACAATGGGTAGGCTATTACGGGTGAGCAATGACAGCATGCCGAAAAAGCAGAAGTTGAAGGTGCGATGGTGGCATATCGTCCTCATCGCTTTTTTCGTAGTGCTCTTTTTGTTCCTCGCCTACTGGCAGTGGACCCGCTTTCGCTCCGGGTCGGGCACATTCCAGAACTTGGGCTATGCCCTCCAATGGCCGCTCTTCGCAGTCTTTGTGGTCTACGCCTACAAGACAGCACTGAGCTACGAGAACGAGCGTATTGAGGCTGAAAATGAAGCCTCCGCCATGGGCATTACCGACTATAAACATGAAGCGGCAGCCGAGAAAGAAAAACGCGGTGAGGTCACGAAGATAGATGAGGACTTCCTTCCGCAGCGTCCGCAGATGGACGTGGAGACTTTCAATGCAATGAACCAACAGCGCCGCAAGCGCGGCGCCGCCTACGATGATCAGTTTTAGAAAGAGAATCCATGACTAACCAAGTTCACCCAGACCGCCAGGCCCGCATCCGCGGCCCGCTGAAGTTCTTCTCCATCGCGGCAACGGTCACCGGTATTTTCCTGCTCATCCTCGTAGCCCGCATGATCCTGCAGTACATCGTCGGCGTCGAGATTCCGCACTGGGCCACCTACATCGCGCAGGCCCACGGCCTCGCGTACATGGTCTACTTGGTCTCCATCTTGGTCCTCGGACCACGTGCACTGTGGCCGGCGGGCAAGCTCATCACTACCGCCCTCGCTGGTGTTGTTCCTTTCCTCTCCTTCTGGATGGAGCACAAGCGCCGCCTCGAGGTCACGGAACAGTTCCAGCTCAACCGCTAATACCAGCGCGGCTATGAGCACCGTTTCCGTGCTCAAGCATGACTGAGCGTTAAAGCACACAAAATTTAAAATAAGCAGGGAGGCTCCGGCTAGCGCCGGTGTCTCCCTGCTTTTTGTTTTGCGAAATTAGTGCTTGCAGCCTGCTTACTAGTTGATGGCTGCGAGCTGAGCGATGATGTCGGTGAGCTGCGCCAGCGCACGGCCGCGGTGAGAAACCGCGTTCTTTTCCTCGGGGCTCATCTCGGCGGATGAACGCTGCTCGCCTTCCGGCTGGAAGAGCGGGTCATAGCCAAAGCCGTTTTCGCCCTGCGGCGCGCGCAGGAGGGTCCCTGGCCAGCGCCCCTCGGCAACGTACTCCTTGCCGGCTGGCGTCACGAGCGCGCAAACCGAAACGAATGCAGCTGCCCTACGTTCGTCAGGAACGTCGGACATCTGCGCGAGCAACAGGTCATTGTTCGCCTGGTCATTGCCGTGCTGCCCGGACCAGCGTGCCGAGAGCACGCCCGGCATTCCATTGAGCTCTTCGACGGCGATACCCGAGTCATCCGCAATCGTGGCGATACCAGTATTGGCAACGCCAGCACGGGCCTTAATCAGTGCATTATCGGCAAACGTGCGTCCATCCTCCACCGGTTCGTCATACGCTGGCACAGCAGAAAGCGACAGCAGTTCGACGCCTTTGATTCCCGCGTCTGCGAGGATGCGTTCGAGCTCTCCGAGCTTCTTCTTGTTATTCGAGGCGACAAGGAGCTTTACCATCCCAGCGCTGCCTTCTGTGCCGCGATGAGCTCCTCGCAGCCCTTCTGCGCCACATCGAGCATGGAGTTCAGCTCGTCGCGGCCGAACAGGCCGTGCTCGCCGGTGCCCTGAATCTCCACGAAGTCACCGCCTTCCTGCATGACCACGTTGAGGTCAACTTCCGCGCGGGAGTCCTCCTCATATGGCAAGTCCAGGCAAATCTGACCGTCGATGATGCCCACGGAAACCGCAGCAATCGGGTCCAAGAGAGGCTCACCAGGGACGACGCCCTCGGACTTCAAGTACTCAATCGCATCCGCCAAGGCCACATAAGCACCGGTGATGGACGCGGTGCGGGTACCACCATCAGCCTGGAGCACATCGCAGTCGAGCTGAATGGTGTTTTCACCGAGCTCAGAAAGGTCCACGGCGGCACGCAGGGATCGACCCACCAAGCGGGAAATCTCGTGGGTGCGTCCCTTGACCTTGCCCTTCATGGACTCACGCGGCATGCGGTCGTGGGTGGCAGCCGGCAGCATGGAGTACTCAGCGGTCAGCCAGCCTTCACCGGAATCCTTCTTAAAGCGCGGCACACCGAACTCGACGGAGGCAGTGCACATCACGCGAGTGTTGCCGAACTCAACGAGCACGGAGCCCGCCGGGTTGGTGGTGAAGTTACGGGTAATGCGAACGCTACGCATCTGGTCGAGCGCGCGACCATCGGCACGAGAAAAATCAGTCATGCCCACCACCCTACCGGCTTAGCTAGAGCTCAAACTCCATGCCCGGCGCGCCCAGGATGATCTCCCCCTTGAATTCCGCTTGCGCAGCACGCAACGTTGCCGCGGTATCGCCCCAAGGCTGCAGGTGAACGAGCACCAGCTTTGCAGCGCCGGCCTCACGTGCCACGCGTCCCGCTTCCGCACCCGACATGTGCATGTTCGGGGCCTTGCCCTCAGAGGTCTCGCCCCAGGCGGCCTCGCAAAGAAAGACATCGGCGCCCCGTGCGGCGTCGACAAGCGCAGGCGTAAACGCCGTATCCCCAGAGTAAGCAATGGTCTTGCCCGTCTTGGCATGTTCCATGCGCAACGCATACGCCTCAACTGGGTGGATGACCCTAAAGGGCGTCATGTAGACGTCATCGAGCAGCTGACGCTCGCGGTCGATCCACGGGGAAAAAGCGAAGGTATCCGACATGTCGTCGACGCCATCGACCTCATCAGCGGACAAGCGCCCCAGATGGCGAGGCGCATGCTCCGGCCCAATGCAGAAGTTGCGTGAAGCCGCAGGCGCGGTGGGATGGAAGCGGCGCCAGACCATCAGGGACGGAAAGTCCAGGCAGTGATCAGCGTGGAGATGGCTAAAGGTGATGTGCGCATCGCAAGGATCCTGCACTTCTTGGAGGCGAGCAAGTGTGCCCGGGCCCATGTCCATCACGATGGATGGCGCGTCCGGGAAGGACACAACGTATCCGGAGGCAGCGTTTCCCGGGACGGGAACTGAGCCGGAACAGCCAAGAATCGTCAGCTTCATGGGTTCAATAGTTCCACGAAACCTTCTCGATTGCTGGATTTGGGGTGAAAATGACCTAAAGCGGTCTAAGCAGCCACAGGTCACATTTCTAGGGCAGGCACCTGCCTGCAGCACTAGATTCACACACGTGAGCCGTGCATTTTAGATCTGCGGGCCTAGAAAACGCGTGGCTAGGCGGGAGAAAGTCTCTGGGTCTCCGGTGGACTCAAACTTGCGCACCGCTTCTTGTCCCTCCGGCGCCAGCATGTCGGTCTCCGTCAAAGTTCGCATGACGTCCTTGGCCGTTTCCTCCGCAGAGGAGACCAAAGTGACGTTGTCCCCCATCGCCAACTGAATAACGCCGGTCAGCAACGGGTAGTGGGTACATCCCAGCACCAATGTATCCACGCCTACGGACTGCAGGGGCGCAAGGTAGCCCTCGGCGACACCTAGGATCTGACGCCCAGCGGTAATGCCGCGCTCAACGAAACCGACGAAGTCAGGGCAGGCGACGGCGTGGGCCTCCACGTGCGGGTTAACGGCAAAGAGGTCCTGATAAGCCCCGGAGTTCACGGTGCCTTCGGTACCGATGACGCCAATCTTTCCGTTACGGGTCGTGGCAATCGCACGGCGCACTGCTGGGCGGATGACCTCCACCACCGGGATGTCGTAGCGCTCGCGGGCATCGTGTAAGAAGGCCGCAGTAGCTGTGTTGCAGGCGATGACGATCATCTTGCAGCCGCGCTCCACCAGCTCGTCAGCGATCTTCGTGGAGAGCTCGCGCACCTCCGCGATGGGACGCGGGCCATACGGGGAATGCTCGGTGTCGCCGATGTAGATCACCGACTCGTTGGGCAGCTGCTCAATAATCGTGCGCGCCACGGTAAGTCCGCCCACGCCCGAGTCGAAAATTCCAATAGGCGAGGTTGCGTCCGGCATTAGCGCTTCGCCACCTTTACCGGGTCATCCGATGTGATAGTCATGCCGGCAATCACGCCACCAATTGCACCGAAAAGGTGGCCCTGCCAGGACACGCCTTCATAGACCGGCAGCACACCCCACACCAGGCCGGAGTAGGCAAAGCCGAGAACCACGCCCAGTGCCGTTTGCGAGAAGGAACGGTTAAACAGGCCGCGGATAATAAGGTAGGCCAGCCAGCCATAGACCAGCGAGGATGCGCCGATGTGGGAGGTACCCGGTCCACCCAGCAACCATGTGCCGATGCCGGCGACCAGTACGGTGATAATGGTGACTTCCCACCAGGCCTTGCGCCCGGACAAGCCGATGAGGAAGCAGAAGATTGCACCCGGCACAGAGTTACCGATGAGGTGCTCGAAGTTCGCGTGCAAGAGCGGGGCGGTAAAAATGCCCCAGATGCCGTTGAAGTCGAGGGGGCGAATGCCGTAGTTCGACAGCGCCCCGCCGAAGATGAGGAAGTTGATTATCTGGACGAGCCATTCCACTACGAGGAAGCCCACGGCGAGGCTGATGCCGGTGCGGATGCGGCCACCGCGCGTGTAGTTCTTCGAGTCGCCGCGATTTGTGCGCACGGGCGAAGAAGCGCCGTGGGGCTGGTTTGCCCCGAAGGCTGAATTAGGGAAGGAATATCCAGAGGTGCCACCTGAAGTCATAATGGCAACAACTCTAGTCCAGCAACGAAGAATAGGTCTGTAATCCCAGGCCAGGCTTAGCTTTCACGATTGCCGCAACGATTGCTTGTTCCACGGCTTCGGCCGCAGCCTGGCACAGCGCCGCCATGGTTGGGGTGTCGACGCCCCGCGTTGCGGTATCTGACGCCGTCGACAGTGCAAAGAGCGTATCCCCGTCCAGCGGCGAGTGCGCCGGGTGAATCGCGCGTGCGATTCCATCGTGCCCTGTCAGCGCCAAGCGCTTGGCCTGGGCCTTGGTCAGTGGGGCGTCGCAAAGCACAGCTCCGATGGTGGTGTTGAGCTTGGACTTCGCCGGATGACGCAGCGCCGCGAAACGCTCCAGGTTCACCGCCTGCTCATCTGGGGCGCCGAACAGACGGCCCGTGCGCGGGTCCACGACGCTACCGACCGGATTGGCCACCACCACGGCACCCACAACGAAGGTCCCCTGCGGGGTTTCCACTGGCAGCTCGGCCAAGCCAAAGCCGCCGCGCATCTTTCCGGCGGTTGCGCCCACTCCCGCGCCCACGGTTCCGGTTGACGCATCATGCTTGGCGACGGCGCGCTTTACCGCCTCCGCGCCATCTTCAGCGGTGGGGCGCTCGTCACCCAGTAGCAAATCAAAGATGACCGCGCCGGGCACGATGGGAACGCGCGGACCTGGCTTGCCCCCCGCCAAGGACCGGGAAACCAATTCCCTGGGATTCCAGCTCGCGCATAACGCCGTCGGCAGCAGCCAAGCCAAAGGCCGAGCCGCCCGCCAACGTGATGGCATGGACGCGCTCGACGGTGTTGTGTGGTTCCAGCAGATCCGTCTCGCGGGTACCTGGGCCGCCGCCGCGCACGTCGATGCTAGCGACCGCGCCTTGCGAGCCGCAGTACAGAACCGTCACGCCCGTGTTGTTGTGGCTGACGTGGCCAATCGACACTCCGGTGGGACCAAAGAGGCCGGATGTTGTGGCAGGCGATGGTGCGTCAGGCACTGTCTATCCCATCAACGCTTGGAGAAGGGAATCCTGGCAATAAGCCAGCCATTCCACCAATGTGTCGCGGTCATCCTGCATTGACTCCTCGGGGACGTCACCGGCGGCAACGAAAAGGCGCAGATCATTGAGACCAACCAGGAACGCATGCGCTTCCTCTTCGGAGATCGTGACCTCTACCCCACCGGTTGGGCCGAGCGCGGCGTTGATGACCTGTAGGTTCTGCAGCTTCGCACGAGCAATGTCATTCTCGTGCAAGGAACGCAGCAGCGAATTATCGCCGTCGTATTCTTCGTCCCCAGGTTTTTCAAAGTCTGGGAACAGGCGCGCCAGGGAAGGATCCTCTGGAGCCTCTGTGTGGCCGGTGGGCATGTCCAGCATTTGTGCCAGCTCATCCTTGGGCGCGGACTGTGCACGGGCGATGATTGCTTCCGAGACGGTGGCCGTGAGATCACCTAAAACCTCGCGCTCCATGGGCTCCAAGACGGTGGTGAACTTGGCCGCACGCATGAGCGACTTCTTCTTTTTCCAAGCCTGCATTAGCTGTAGTTACTCCCTTAGCCCGCCTGCTGCATCGTGGCCCAAAGGCCAGCGATCTGGAGCTTTTTGACGTCGGCTTCTACTTTGTCACGCTCGCCCGTGGACACCGCGGCTTTACCCTCGGTGTGGACTTGCATCATCAGCTCATTGGCGCGTTTTTTGTCATAGCCCAGAACCGTCTGAAAGACGTAGGAAACATAGCTCATCAGGTTGACTGGATCATCCCAAACGATGCACATCCAAGGCAGGTTTTCGCTGGATGCAACATCGACCTCAATGGCCTCATCCAGTTCAGGAGTAGCCATCGGTGACCCGAGGCGAACTCCACCGCCTGGCAGGGCAACTAATTGGGCAAAGTGCGGATTCATGCCCTCTACCCTAACCAATTTTCGCCCCCGACATTGAAAATTCGCGATAGACTGACGGGGATTCTCACTGTATTTCATGTTTCCCCGAGCTTCAGGAATACCCAACGATGAACCTCTCCTCGATTCCACCCGCATTCACGGCTATCCGGGAAGGCCGCATGCCTAGCTATGAAGAGATCGTGCGCCTTGCACAAGGCGTGATCACCATCGTGGCGCTTCTCGGCACAATCATCATGGCGGGCATCGGGTTAGGCACATCGAGCGCCCCTGGCGGTGGAGATCCGAGTGGCTCTTCTCAAGACTCGCCCGAAAACCATTACGAGGTGCCTTCTCCAGAGATTCAGCTACAACTCGATGCAATTGCGATCGATATCAACGAGGCCCTCAATCAATGGCGCATAGATGCAGGGAGCGCACCACTTGCCCCGTGGATTGACCGCCAATCTGCAGCACGCAAGAAGGCAGAGTACAACGCAGCAACCGGGACAGAGAGCTTCACCAGTGAAAATGTCTCGATGGTCCAACACCATCTACCTCTGAGCAAAGCCAGTGGTTACGCCTTCATCGAGGCGTGGCGCCAGTCGCCTGAACACGTCGCGGTTCTGCGCGATCCGCACGCTACTTTCGCTGCCGTGGGTACCGCCTACGCCAACGGCCAGGTGTACGTGGTCATTCAGCTGGAAAAAAAGATCTACCTCTTTTGGGAGCAATAGCTGCAAGGCAATCACCCGCTAGGTACCATTTGCGATGTGACTAACATCTCCGAAACTATCCCTAGCCATCCTTCCACTACCGATCGCTCCACTGCGCTGCTGACTGATAAATACGAGCTAACCATGCTCCAAGCAGCGCTCAAGGACGGTTCTGCGCATCGTCAAGTGGCCTGCGAGGTCTTCGCACGCCGCCTCCCCAACGAGCGCCGTTATGGCGTGGTGGCTGGAACCGAGCGCGTGCTACGCGCAGTGCGTGACTTCCAATTCACCGCAAAGCAGCTGGCCCAGATGGATTTCTTGGATGAGCAGACTAAGGAATACCTGCGCAATTACCGTTTCTCTGGGCAGATTGATGGCTACCGTGAGGGCGAGATCTATTTCCCTAACTCCCCGCTTCTGACGGTGCGCGGTACTTTTGGCGAGTGCCTCATCCTGGAGACGGTCATCCTCTCCATCATGAACTCCGACTCCGCCGTGGCCTCCGCCGCATCCCGCATGGTGGTCGCTGCCGATGGCCGCCCGATCATTGAGATGGGCTCGCGCCGCACCCAAGAGTACGCTGCAGTAACCGCAGCTCGCGCCGCTTACCTCGCGGGCTTCCAGGCCACGTCGAACCTCGAGGCTGGCTACCGCTACGACATCCCAGTCTCCGGCACTGCCGCACACGCGTGGACCCTCGCACACGTCAACGAAGACGGCACCCCTAATGAGGAAGCAGCTTTCCGCACCCAGATTGAGACCCTCGGCGTAGAGACCACGCTTTTGGTCGATACCTACGACATCACCAAGGGCGTCGAGACCGCAGTAAAGGTGGCCGGCCCTGAGCTCGGCGGCGTGCGCATCGACTCCGGCGACCTCGGCCCTGTGACTCGCCGTGTGCGCAAGCAGCTCGACGAGCTAGGCAACCACAACACCAAGATCGTGGTCTCCTCCGACCTCGACGAGTTCGCCATCGCCGGACTACGAGGCGACCCAGTTGACGTGTACGGTGTCGGCACCTCCGTGGTCACCGGCTCCGGTGCCCCTACCGCGGGCATGGTCTACAAGGTCGTTGAGGTTGAGGGCCACCCGGTGGCGAAGCGTTCCTCCTCCAAGAAGTCCCAAGGCGGCGCCAAGCGCGCAATCCGTACCTACCGCTCCACGGGTGTTGCCGTGGAGGAGCTCGTGCTTCCATTCGGCGCCCCAGACCCAGAGACGGGCACTCTTAGCGCGCGCGAGATCACCGTTCCGCTGATGCGCGACGGCGAGATCGTCAAGAACCTGCCCACCCTGCAGGAATCCCGCGAGTACCGGGCCAAGGCAATCACCACCTTGCCGTGGGAAGGCCTCGCGCTGACCCGTGACGAGCCGGCAGTGCCAACCCGCATGGTGGGTTTTAAGCCCACCTCGCGTTAGTTGGTCACGAAAGTTACCTGGAAGAGCCTGGGCTTGCGGGCTTCCTGAAAGATTCTGCGGCTGCGCTAGACTCGACCGAGTGAGTGACGAGCCTTTAAACCAAAGCACTGAGACGCTTCTCGACGCCGCCGTTGAATCCCTCGGCGGCGCGCGCCGCGAGGGGCAGCTGAAAATGGCTAACGCCGTTACCAAGGCCCTGGAATCCGAGCGTCACTTAGCCGTCCAGGCCGGCACCGGTACTGGTAAGTCCCTTGCTTACTTGGTGCCCGCTATTCGTCACGCCCAAAACACCGGGCACACCGTCATCGTCTCGACAGCGACACTGGCACTGCAGCGTCAGCTGGTCGAGCGCGATTTGCCGCGGCTTGTCGACGCTCTCGAGCCCGTCATGGAGTCCAAGCCCACCTTCGCAATCATGAAAGGACGCTCCAACTACCTGTGCCTCAACAAAGTGGCACGCGCCGACGAGCTCGCTGAGGAACAAGGCGAACTGCTCGAAGAGCACGAAGTCTCACGTCTAGGCCGCCACATCAAGCGGCTCTACGACTGGGCTGATGAGACCGAGACTGGCGACCGCGACGATCTGGACCAAGGTGTTCCGGATTTAGCGTGGCGCCAGGTATCGGTAACTTCCGCAGAGTGTCTCGGTGCCACGCGTTGCCCTCACGGAGAGGAGTGCTTCGCCGAACTGGCTCGCCGCAAGGCCGCGGACGTCAACGTCGTGGTGACCAACCACGCGCTTCTGGCAATCGACGCCGTCTCTGACGTCAACGTGCTACCCGAGCACGAGGTAGTAATCGTGGACGAGGCCCACGAGCTCGATGGCCGAATCACCTCGGTGTCCACCGCAGAGATCACCTCCCGCGCCATCAAGATGGCTGCCAACCGTGCCAAGAGCCTAGGCGCGAACGGCAAAGACCAGCGCTTGGCGGAACTCGCCGATGAATTCACCATCCTCCTCAGCGAATTCGGGCCTGGCCGCTGGACAGACATGCCGGACAACGCCAAGTCTCAGCTCACTGCCTTAGGCGACACCCTGCGCGAATGCCGCGAGGCAATTGCCCGGACTCCCGAAGGCGAGCAGGCCAATGATCCGGAGAAGTTTGCTGAGCGCCAGAACTTGACCAACCACCTCGCCACCATGGCCGAGGCCGTAGCCCGCATCCTTGACGTCTTTGCCACCGGGGACCCCTCGGCCCACGAAGACGTGGTTTGGCTCGAGCGCGACGAACGCAGCTTCACCGACACCCTTGCCGTGGCACCGCTTTCCATCGCCGGCATGTTGCACGAGAAGCTCTTCGGCGAACAGACCGTGGTGCTTACCTCCGCGACCTTGGCGCTCGGCGGGCGCTTCGATGCTATGGCCGCGCAGTGGGGCATGCCGAAGGGAACCTGGGACTCACTCGACGTGGGCTATCCTTTCGATCCTGCTAAGAAGGGCATTCTCTACGTAGCCAAGCATCTGCCACAGCCCGGCCGCGATGGCCTTGCACCGGAGACCATCGAGGAGATGCGCGAGCTCATCACGGCCGCCGGCGGGCGCACGCTAGGGTTGTTCTCCTCGCGTCGTGCTGCCGAGCAGGCTGCGCAAGAGCTCAAACCAAAGCTGCCTTTCGACGTCTTCGTCCAAGGCGAGGACTCAATCGGCGCGCTGGTGGAGCGCTTCTCTAAGAACGAGAATTCTTGCCTCTTTGGCACCCTCACCTTGTGGCAGGGCGTCGACGTGCCCGGCCCCGCCTGCTCTTTGGTCCTCATCGACCGAATCCCGTTCCCCCGCCCGGACAATCCCCTCATGCAGGCGCGCACCGAAGCCGCCCAGGCCGCTGGGCGCAACGGCTTCATGGAGGTCTCCGCAACCCATGCGGCACTCCTCATGGCACAGGGGGCTGGGCGATTGCTGCGTTCAGTTACTGATCGTGGCGTCGTCGCAGTCCTCGATAACCGCCTCGAAACCAAACGCTACGGTGGGTTCCTCAAGGCATCGATGCCGCAGTTCTGGCAGACCACCGACTCCACGGTGGTCCAGGGGGCATTGCAGCGCCTCGTTACGGACCGCTAGCTCAGCGGCGCGCGCAACGCGCAGACCGTAGCTGAGTCGGGCGCAACTTCGGTAAATCCGGCGTCACGCACCACGACTGCGCCAGGCGCTGCGCACGCACGGAGGAAGCCCTCAGAGTCGATCTCGCGCACAGACAGCACGAAGTCGCGTGCTGCCCATCGCTTAACTTCCTCGAAGCTCATCTTCGCGGCCAACAACATGGAGCCGTGGCCCACTTGGGCCGCGGCTTTTCCTGCGCTCATCTCAAGGCTCGAATCGACGTAGATTACCGGAGCGTCGTCAAGCGAGGCTCCTGGCTCATCCTTTTCCAGATCGGTGTGCCCGATCTGGAGCTTGCGCACGAGCGGATCTACCTCGGAGACCGCCGATGGTACGAAGGCGCGGGCGATATTATCTACGGTGACACCGGGGACCGTTTGAACGTCCGTCCATGCCTTGTTACGCGCGCGACGCGCTACCTTGCGGATACGATGGCCGTACCACTGCGCCAGTGCTGCGGCAAAGGCTGAGTCCTGGCCGGCGCGGTCGTCTAAGCACAGCTCCACGACGGCACGCGCGGCGGACTCTAGGACCACCGAGCGTGCAGGCGTATCCTGCTTCGGCAGGTTCAGCGCCAGCTGCATGGCCTGAATGGTCTCAGGACGATCGGGATCCTCAGGGTCTTCTCGCCAGCTCCGATCATCACAAGCTCGCACCAGCCGCTCGTGGGCTACCCACAATAACTCGGGGTCACTCACTGACGACCTCCTCAGCTGGGATTCCGAGAATCTGCAGGATTTCATCCATGTATGGATGGTTGACTGACGCATCCGCGACCTCGCGCAGCGCTGGCTTTGCGTTGAAGGCAATTCCCAAGCCAGCGGCACCAATCATGTCGATATCGTTAGCGCCATCGCCCACCGCAACGGTCTGACTCATGCGCAAACCTGAGTCTGCAGCGAACTCGCGCAAGAACTCCTCTTTGGCCTTGCGGTCAACGACCTTGCCTATGACGCGGCCGGTGAGCTTGCCGTCGACGATCTCGAGCGTGTTGGCACGGACGTAATCCAACTGCAGGTCCGCTGCCAAGTCTTCAAGCACTTGGATGAAGCCGCCAGAGACGACCGCCGTGCGGTATCCCATGCGGTTGAGAGTGCGCACTGTGGTGCGAGCACCCGGCGTAAGCTGAATTTGCGCGGCCACCTCGTCGATGACGCTAGCGTCCAACCCAGCCAAAGTGGCAACACGTTCACGAAGAGATTCTTCAAAGTCGAGCTCGCCGCGCATGGCACGCTCGGTTACGGCAGCGACCTCTGCTTCCTTACCCGCGTGTGCGGCAAGCATCTCGATGACCTCGCCGGTGATAAGGGTGGAGTCGCAGTCAAAGCAAACGAGACGCTTAGCGCGGCGCTGAAGGCCGGCACGCTCAATTGCGATGTCGACGCCGAGTTCCTTCGATAGCTGCGCCAGCGCGGAACGCACGGGGTCCCCAGAGCCCTGCAGACTGATAAAGAGCTCGAAGCCCATCAGCGGATAGGTAGACAAGCCGCGGATGCGATCAATGTTGGCGTCGAAGTTTGCTAGCTCCTGTGCGACTGCCGACATCGTGCGCGCTGTGACGCTTTCCCCCAGGATGACAACCGAGTGGGTCGAACGCGCGCGGGAAGTCGTTTCATCCGCTTTGATATCGAGACTGATGACTTGGTTATAGATGCTCAGGGTATTGCGCAGTCCCTGCTCTAGTTGCTCTAGACGCGCGCTATCGAGGCGCACGTAAGCTGCGAGCGAAATGCGGCCAGAGAAGATCGCTTGTTCGACGTCGACCAGTTCGATGTTGTGCGACGACAGCACTCGAAAGAATGCCGCAGACACGCCCGGCTTATCTGGTCCCGAGGTCGTAATGACGGCAAAGGTATCCAGGTTGGTGGCCGGTTCAGGAGCCTGTGCGTGCGTGACATTGTTTTCAGTTTGGTTTTCCACGTGCACAGTATCGCACGTCAAGATATATTTTCGGAAAGAATTGGGGCTATTCAGCCTGTTCTGTTACTCAACTAAGCCCACTTGTTCGGGAGAGATCACAAAACCGCCTCCCCAGTGCACCGCGTGGTGCTTTTGGGGAGGCGGTTTGCCAGGAGTTAGGTGTCTCAGCCTATAGCTTTAGTGAGCACCGGAATCCTTTGGAGTGTGGCCGACGTGTGCTTCCTCGCGCATGCGCTTAACCATGTGTGGGTAGTGCAGCTCGAATGCCGGACGCTCGGAACGGATGCGCGGCAGGGAAACGAAGTTGTGGCGTGGCGGCGGGCAGGAGGTAGCCCACTCGAGGGAGTTGCCGTAGCCCCATGGGTCGTCGACGGTGACGATTTCGCCGTAGCGCCAGGACTTGAAGACGTTCCAAACCAGCGGGATAACGGAAGCGCCGAGAACGAAGGAGAAGATCGTGGAGATCTGGTTGTAAACGGTGAAGCCGTCGGACTCAAGGTAATCAGCGTAACGACGTGGCATACCCATGTTGCCCACCCAGTGCTGGACCAGGAAGGTGCCGTGGAAGCCGATGAAGGTCAACCAGAAGTGAATCTTGCCAAGACGCTCGTCGAGCATACGGCCGGTCATCTTCGGGAACCAGAAGTAGAGGCCTGCGAAAGCGGAGAACACAACCGTACCGAACAGGGTGTAGTGGAAGTGAGCAATCAGGAAGTAGGACTCTGCCAAGTGGAAGTCAAGTGCCGGGGAAGCGAGCATAACGCCGGTCATGCCGCCGAAGAGGAAGGTGGACAGGAAACCCATTGCCCAAATCATCGGGGTATCCCAGGTGATGTGGCCCTTCCACATGGTGCCAACCCAGTTGAAGAACTTAACGCCGGTAGGAACGGCGATGAGGAAGGTCATAAAGGAGAAGAACGGAAGCAGGATGGCGCCGGTCACGAACATGTGGTGTGCCCAAACAGCCATGGACAGGGAGCCGATAGCCAGAACCGCGAAGACCAAGCCGATGTAGCCAAAGACTGGCTTACGGGAGAATACCGGAATGACCTCAGAAATAACGCCGAAGAATGGCAGTGCCAGGACGTAAACCTCAGGGTGGCCGAAGAACCAGAAGAGGTGTTGCCACAGGATCGCGCCGCCGTTAGCGGAGTCGTAAATGTGGCCGCCAAGCTTACGGTCGTAGAGGACACCAAGTGCAGCTGCGGTCAGCAGCGGGAAGATCATCAGAACGATGACGGAAGCGGTGAAGATACACCAGGTGAATACCGGCAGACGGAACATGGTCATACCTGGCGCACGCAGGGTGAGGATGGTGGTGATCATGTTGACTGCGGAAGCAATGGTACCGACACCAGTTGCACCGACGCCGACGATCCACATGTCAGCACCGATACCCGGGGTGTGGACAGAGTCAGCCAGCGGGACGTACATGGTCCAACCGAAGTCAGCAGCACCACCTGGGGTAGCGAAACCGAGCAGCATGACGATACCGCCGGTCAGGGTGATCCAGAAGCCGAATGCGTTCAAACGCGGGAAGGCCACGTCAGGTGCACCAATCTGGAGCGGCAGGATGTAGTTACCGAAGCCCCAGACAACCGGGGTAGCAAACAGCAGCAGCATCACGGTGCCGTGCATGGTAAACAGCTGGTTGAACTGCTCGTTGGACAGGAACTGCAGACCCGGGCTGAAGAGCTCAGCACGAATCAGCAGGGCCATGAAGCCACCGAGGAAGAAGAAGCTGAAGGACATGATCAAGTACATGATGCCCAGCTGCTTGTGGTCGGTGGTGGTGAGCATTACCCAAGCCTTAGAGCCGGTCTTGGCATTGCCAGTCGGCTCTGGACGAGTTGGCGCGACGTAATCGTCGAGCCTTGGCGCCACAGCGGTCATTTAATTCCTCCTGAAGAACAAGTGTTATGCACGCCAGCTCCTGCTAAATGGACCTGTCGGCACAACACCTAGGTTTACTCGACTTATATTAGGGGACTCACCTGTGAAATTTCCAGCTTTCCCCAATGCCCATCAAAGCTAGTTAACCCCGTTTTTAGGCACCCCGACTAAAGAACCCCCAGCACGCGGGCTGCGTTTCTGCAATAAGCTCAAAAACTCACCTCAAAGCACGTGATCCTCGCCACAAGTTTTATTCGGACCTTTGAGCCAGAAGGGAAAAACACACCCCCTAAGGTAATCATCCTTAAGATTGATTCGCGGGCGGCGCCGCGAGTCCCTCCCGCTCCCCCAATTCACCTGTTACAGGTGCGCCCAATGGGATTTCCGCATAAAAGAGGCTCTTCCGGTTTTAGAGTGCATTGATTTTGT
>NZ_KV788501.1:0-5792 GCF_001807295.1 Corynebacterium sp. HMSC06C06 | reverse complement strand
TCTACTCAAACGGAACAAAACCTGGGACACTTCACTCTAGCACGGCACGTCCACCGCAGCGATGCGGTGGGGTTGGATCGTGAGGCTCTCCCCGGTGGATTCGAGCACCGCGGAGATGGTGGAGGGGGTCATCATCACGATGGAGATCCAGTCATGGCTGGTGGCACCCGCATAGTCCACGTAGTGCAGGCGCACCTGTGTGCCCGCGGTATAGGCGCGGCGCAGCTCGGACATGATCTCCCGCGGCGAGCGGAAGGTCCGGGTGTCCGAGGCCTTCGTGCCGTCCGCCGGGTCCACGGCGATGGCCTGGTCGTGGGCGCGGCGAAAACCCTCCACGGCGCCGTCGATCTCCGAGGCGATCTCGGTGGAGTCCCCAGTGATGTCCATGATGTTGCGCTGGGGAGTATCCACGCGAGACGGGACACGAGCCGAGTGGGGTTCGGTGGCGGAGCCCTGCTGGAATGCCCTGGTGGCGTCGTCAATCAAATACCGCAGGGACTGGGGAACGGACGAGAGACCGCCGGGGGACATGCGATCCAGGAAGGCCTCGATGTCCTTCCATGGGGCGTCATAGCGCTTCGGCCCGATCAGGCTGAATACGTCGCCTTCGCGGCCGTCCTCGCGCACCAGGGTGGCGGTGAGCCCCAGACGGCGGCGAGACTGCAGGTCGGAGGTCATGCGGAACACCGGGGCAGGCAGCAGGTGAACCTCGTCGTAAATGATTAAGCCCCAGTCGCGGGAGTCGAACAGCTCCAGCGCCCGGTATTCGCCCTTCGACTTGCGCGTGACCACTTGGTAGGTGGCGATGGTCACGGGGCGGATCTCCTTCTTCTCTCCGGAGTATTCGCCGATTTCATCCTCCGTCAGGGAGGTGCGGCGCACTAGCTCGTCCTTCCACTGCCTGCCCGCGACGGTGTTCGTCACCAGGATCAGGGTGGTGGCCTTTGCCTTGGCCATCGAGGCCGCGCCGACCATCGTCTTGCCCGCACCACATGGCAGCACTACCACGCCCGAGCCGCCTTCCCAGAAGCTATCGGCCGCCATCTCCTGGTAGTCGCGCAGCTGCCATTCTTCGTGTTCCTGCGACAGCTCGATGGGGTGTGCCTCGCCGTCGACGTATCCCGCCAGGTCCTCTGCGGGCCAGCCGACCTTCAGCAGTTCCTGCTTGAGCCTGCCGCGCTCGGAAGGGTGCACAACGATCGAGTCCTCGTCGATCTCTGCGCCCAACATGGGCTTGATCTTTTTGTGACGCCGGATCTCCGTCAGCACAGCCCTGTCCGTCGTCTCTAGCACGAGCCCGTGCGCTGGGTGCTTGATGAGCTTCAGCCGCCCGTAGCGATCCATCGTGTCGGCAATGTCGATGAGCAGCGGCTGCGGGGCGGGGAACCGCGAGTAGGTTTCCAGCACGTCCATGATCTGCTCCGCGTCGTGCCCTGCCGCGCGGGCGTTCCACAGCGCCAGCGGGGTGATGCGGTAGGTGTGCACGTGCTCCGGCGCGCGCTCCAGCTCCGCGAACGGTGCCAGCGCGGTGCGCGCCTCCTGCGCCTGTTCGTGGTCGATTTCCAGCAGCACGGTCTTATCCGACTGCACAATGAGCGGTCCGTTTCCAATGCCCACGCTGTGTGTCACTTCCTTTTTGTTTATCGACGCCACCGCGACGGTGTTGCTCAAGCCAAAGACATCATTTTACGCTGCAGTGGTGCGAACTCGTGCTCCACTATGCTGAGACCCATGATTGCTCAGACGGGAAATCTGCGCCAATGGCAGTATTTCGTGGCTTTAGCGGAGACCGGTAGTTTTACAGCGGCGGCAGCGCGACTGGGAGTGAGTCAGCCGCCTGTCTCCAATGCCATTAAGCGCTTAGAAGCTGGTGTAGGTACACCGCTATTTATCCGAGGGGCGGGGGAAGTGAAACTAACCGAGGCAGGGTTGACCTTGCTTCCATATGCCCGGGTGATTAATCGCGATCTTCAGACTATGCATTCGATGATTGACGGTATCCGAAGTGGTGCGCAAAGCGGGTTTCGTTTGGCCATCAGTAGTGCGCTTCCAAGCGAGATAGGATCGCGTATTGCAGCAAAGGCACAGCAGCATGATGGAGTAGTTTTGTCGTCACTGCCTTCTGTTGAGATTCTTGCCCGTGTTGAAGAAGGCGCTATTCATGCGGGGCTTGTTCAAGCTCCGGTTCCCTTGGGTACTCACCGCAGTGCGAGGCAGTTTTCTCTGTCACGTGATCTAGTGGTGCCGCCGGGGTATTCAAGGTTGGATAAGACCTTGTCTCAATTGAATCTGCTGGTGGAGAACCTGAATGACAATTCAAGTGCAGCCAGTGGTTTGGCGAGAGAGCTATTTCGGTCGGGTGTGTCTTGCGAAATTAATGATTCAGAGGATGCTCTAGGTAGGGGCTTATTGATTGGAAGAGGGGAGGGGATGTCTTTGGTATTTCGCGGTTTTCACCAGTTTGACAATGCTATTGAGCTTCCTTCCCGTTTCGATTTTTCCGTGGATGTAGTGGTTCGCCGAGGTGGGATGGACAATGGCGCCGAGGCCATGGCGGTCGCCGAAAGAATTTGTCGAAGGATTAACCAATGACTGCACGGATGGAGATGGCCCTGGAAAACGTGTTGACGCGGTCGGGGTGTGAGGGATGGTGGTGTGCATCGCGACTGCACGATGGGGTGACTATCGGACGCAAACAAGACGAGAAAATTTCGGTGGCATCCTTATATAAAATCCGGCTCCTCCACCTCACTTTGGAAGCGATTCAACGAGGTGATCTGGATCCTCGTCTTCGTGTTGACGTTGCACCGTCCAAAGGAACTTACGAAGGGTATGGGTTCGCTGCCTTTGATGACGCAGTGAACGTGAGTCTCCGAGACTTAATGAAACAAGTCGCATCGGTGTCAGATAACGTGGCCGCCCACGAGATTTTGCGTCTACTGCCTGCGTGGGCTCGAGAAGCATTTCTTAAACGGTTTCCACCTCATTATGACTTGCAAGATCGGAATAGCTTAGTGACGGCGGAGAAACAATTGCGTCAATATGTTCAATCCCAAGGGGGGAGTAGTACAGATATAGTGTTTTCTGCAGTCTCTTCGTTGGCGGAAATAACTAATGACTTGGAACAGGTTTGGAAAGACGATAGTGCAGCGGTACGTCGATCTATGTGTGAACTCTTGGGGTTGCAGGTGTGGCGTCACCGTGTTCCTTCAGGCTTTCCTCCAAGCGGCGTTGATATCTATGGAAAAACGGGCACTGTAGGACTTCTCCATGGTGAAGCTTCGATTATCCAGGTTGAGGGCGAGGAGCCCATTGTGGTGTCCATCATGCTGAAACAGGTGGTGCCAGAACAAGCAATGAGTACTCACGATGGTGCTATTGGCGAAGTGGCTAGACTGCTCGTGGACGCTCTTCGTTAGAATTTCTGCCACTTGAATACACACTTCTACCATCGCCTATATGTGAATGAAATGAGACAATTGCATTATGTGATATTGGTGGCATCCAATGCGTCTCACTTAACGTCACTCCCATGATGACTAAGCACAATCGTTTCCGTCAGTCGGTGATTGCACTCTGTTCGCTCTCCGCAGTGATGTTGAGCAGCTGTTCAGCTCTACCGTGGGAATCAGACTCAGACGTATTTCTCAAAGCTTTCAACGCGGGAGATGACAGCAAGGCTGCACGGTATCTGGATCATCCAGACCCGGAGCGCGCCCTTCATGAATTTCGGCAGTCACTTCATGGTGTGAAGGTCAACATCGAAACATCTGATATTTCCAATGGAAAGAAGAATACTCATGTGACTTGGTCCAAAGATGGTGTGGAGTTGGAGAGCAATGGTCGGCTCGTCCTTAGTGGACAGGATGGTAAGCCTCAATGGTTGCCTTCGATCTTCGAAGCTCAGTTGAGCGATGATTCCGCACTCTTTTTTGCTGAAGATAAACAGTACGATCTTCCAATTAAAGATCGCTTGGGCAATGAATATATGACCTGGACGAAAGTTATTCAGGTACGAGGTCGCAAAGATATAGCCTCTAGAGCGCAGGAATTGGCCCAGATTTTTGCACCAGTGTCTCCCACAACGACTAAGGAGTGGATCGAGCAGACCTTGGGAGAGTCTCAGGATGAAGACACCGTGCTCCTCACTTTGAGGCAGGAAGAATTCCGGAAGATACAAGAGCAACTTAGGACCTTTGAGGGAATTTCCACTGTGGAGCAGGGGCGTCTCTTAAGCGTGTCCAAAACTCTTAACTCTCCGCTGGATGCTGAATTGAACAAATATTGGGAGTCAGTGCTCGATGCTAATTCAGGATGGTCGATACGCGCTGAGAGTTCACAAGGTATGACGACGGTAGCCTCTGAGCCGCCTCGCCGAGTTCAGCCAATCGCAACCACTCTGGATACCACACTGCAAAGCGCAGCAAAACAAGCAGTGGACAGTGAGCAACGTGCCGCAGTTCTAGTCGTGCTCAATCCTAGAACAGGAGGTGTCCTTGCCGTTGCACAAAATGACAAGGCAAATAACCAAGGGCCAATCGCACTCACCGGGCTATTCCCACCGGGATCGACGTTCAAAACTGTGACCACAGCGGCGGCACTAGAGGCAGGGGCAGTCAGCATGGATGAGGAACTACCTTGTCCTAGCAATATCACCGTCGCTGGACGCAAGATTCCCAACGATCATGACTTCGATCTAGGTAGCGTTCGACTGGAAGAAGCTTTCGCCCAATCATGTAACACAACCCAAGCGGTCATTTCGGATCGTTTGGGAGAAGATGATCTGCAACGGACTGCTTTAGAACTCGGAATTGGCTCCGACTTCGACGTACCAGGGATGACCACACTTACTGGTTCGGTGCCGCGGACACCGGCTGGACCTCCTCGTGTGGAGGCTTCTATTGGACAGGGCGAGGTTCTAGCTAGTCCATTTGGGATTGCGCTCATGCAATCGACTGTCGCTAACGGCGGCTTGCTTGTTCCTCCACAGCTCATTCAAGGCGAACAGACAGTAGTGAATAAACAGGCAGACCAGCATGTCAGCGATACAACTATTCAAAGCCTCCGGACGATGATGAAATCAACAATTGACCACGGTTCAGCTAGGTCGTTGAGTGATCTTAGTGCACTTGGCGGAAAGACTGGTACAGCAGAAATTGATGGCAAGCTTTCCAATGGCTGGTTCGCTGGAACGACAGGGGAATTGGCGATTGCGTCCCTTGTAATCGAAGGAGATTCTTCTCAGCCAGCTGTGGAAATGGCCGGGCGTTTCCTTCGCTCGCCGGATGTTCAGAAATTCTCTGGAATTCAATAAACTTGCGTCATAACCTCTAGCACGGGTTAAGTAAAGAAAAGTGTGTCTTTTCCGGGCGTGTTGCGGTTATTTGATCCAGCCTTTTTGGATGCCGAGGTTGTGTTGGTAGCTGGTGTCGATGGCGGTGTCGTATTCTGCTGGTGCACCGATGTCATTGGTAGTGGCTGTGGTGTTGTGGGTGATCAGGTCTGTTGCTGTGGAAAGTGCGTCTTGACCCCATCGTTGGTCCCTGGCGATCTTGACCGGATCGTCAGGGACTTCTGTATGTAGATACAGCCACCAATCCATCACTGTGCGTTGATGCAGTAGTGATAGTCCGCGGTGTCTGCGGGCTAGTTCTTTTATGGGGGCGTTGATGCCACCTTCGAGGCTGTTTGTTGTTGCTGCAAGGTTGTCGGGGTCGATGGTTGTTGGTGGGGGTTGCAGGTAGGTAAACAGCAGGTCTGAAGTGTCCCAGGTTTTGTTCCGTTTGAGTAGA
>NZ_KV788500.1:0-638 GCF_001807295.1 Corynebacterium sp. HMSC06C06 | reverse complement strand
ATAGTGATCTGGGTATGTGGAGTGTCAAAGAGTCGGTAGACAAACCCGTCGAGTTGCCACAGCTCATCGACTTTATCGCGTGCCCAGCGTTTAAAGCTTTTACGAGGACGTTTACGGGCATTGGCCTCAGCAACACCAGCTTCGTGGAGCCAAAGCGCAATCGTAGACCGTGCCGGTGGGTGCTCTAAACCAAGGTCATCAATGAGGTAGTAATAGATTGACCACGGGCCATAGTCCCGTCCCTGGGCCTTGAGCACTGATCGAGCTGTGATGACTTTCTGACGAAGGTGATCATCGTAGATTCTGGCTGGGGAATGCGGGGCGGTGGAGTCAGGCAGGATGCCTGCACGGCCGCGTTGTTCAACGCGGCGTTTGATGTTGGCATAGGTTTGGCGAGATACGCCAATATCCTTGCAGAATTGGGTGACGGTTCGTCCGTCTCTTACTGGGTCGAAGTCCGCTATTTTCTTGCGGAGATGGGTTGAAATAGCCATCTTGGTATTCCAACCCACCGACTGTCCAAAAAGTCTTGAGACATCACGACAAGGAAGTCTTTGGACTCCGTGACCAAAAACTATCTGGACTCCCCGTCCAAAAAGCCATTAGACTCCGTGACCAAAAACTCCATAGACATCACA
>NZ_KV788499.1:0-3202 GCF_001807295.1 Corynebacterium sp. HMSC06C06 | reverse complement strand
CGTGAAATACTTAACGAACTATTCAAGCGTGGCGCATCCACCGCTTAATTCCGCCCCCTGGCTTGAACATATGGCGATGAAAACTAGACTTCAAGTAGTTGAACTTTTGGTATGGAGATGCCTATGCGTAAGACCTTAATCAGCCTCACCGGCCCCGCCTTCGTTGCTGCAGTGGCTTACGTCGACCCCGGCAACGTAGCCGCCAACATCAGCGCCGGCTCCCACTACGGCTACCTCCTGGTGTGGGTACTCGTCGTGGCCAACCTCATGGCCATGTTCATCCAGTACCACTCCGCCAAACTGGGCCTAGTCACCCACCGCTCCCTGCCGGAAATCATGGGCGAGCGTCTCTCCCGCCGCGCGCGCCTAGGCATGTGGGCCCAGGCCGAGCTCATCGCCGCGGCCACCGACCTCGCCGAAGTCATCGGCGGCGCCATTGCCCTGCAACTCCTCTTCAACCTCCCCCTGTTCGCGGGCGCGCTCATCATCGGCGCGGTCTCCATCATTCTCCTCATCTTCCAGAAGAAGAACCAGTGGTTCGAGGGGCTTGTCATCGGCCTGCTCCTGGTCATCTGCATCGGCTTCCTTGCCGGCCTCGCCATCGCCCCGCCCGACCCCGCCGACGTGGCCGGCGGCCTCATCCCCCGCCTAGAGGGCAAGGACAGCATCCTGCTGGCCGCCTCCATGTTGGGCGCCACCGTCATGCCGCACGCCATTTACCTACACTCCTCCCTGACCAAGCAGCGCTACCCCGACCTGGAAATCCCCCACGTGCTGGCCGGCACCCGCGCGGACATCGCCGTGGCGCTGTCCATCGCCGGGCTCGTCAACGTGGGCCTGCTGGTCCTGGCGGGCTCGGCCCTCTACGGCGTGGACGGCACAGAGACCATCTCCGGGGCCCACACGGCGATTGCCAGCCACCTCGGCCCGCTGGCCGGCGTTCTCTTCGCCATCGGCCTGCTGGCCAGCGGCCTCGCCTCGACGTCAGTGGGCGCCTACGCCGGCTCCGAAATCATGGACGGCCTGCTTCACATCAAGGTCCCCCTACTAGTCCGCCGCCTGGTCACGCTCATCCCGGCGCTGGTCATCATCGGCTGCGGGGTCGACCCCACTATGGCACTGGTGGTCAGCCAGGCACTTCTTTCCCTGGGCATCCCCTTCGCCATCATCCCGCTTTTCCGCTATGCCGGCTCCCGGGACGTCATGGGTGAGTTCGCCGCGAAACCCTGGTCTATGGCCGTGGGCTGGACGCTTGCCGCGCTGGTCATCGCACTCAATCTCGCCCTCGTGCTCCTGCCGCTGCTCTAGGCCGCCTACAATCAGCAGCCATGATTGAAGTAGCAGCCGTCGTCATCCGCAACCCACAAGGCCACGTGCTTACCGTGCGCAAGAAGTCCTCCACCAAGTACCAACTGCCCGGCGGCAAGCCCGAGGCGGGCGAGGCGCTTGTCGACGCCGCCCTGCGCGAAGTTGCCGAAGAAGTAGGCCTCACCCTCGACGCCGAGAGCCTCAACAAACTCGGCACCTTCGACGCTCCCGCCGCCAACGAACCGGGCGAGGTCGTCGTCGGCACCATCTTCACCTACACCCGCACCGTCACCGCCGACGAACCCCATGCCGCCGCCGAAATCGGCGACACCGCCTGGGTCAACCCAGCAGCCCCCGACCGCGAGCTTGCACACCTGCTGCGCGACCGCGTCTTCCCCACGCTGGCCTAGCGCCAACTGTCAACACTTCGGCGTCATTGACCTCGAAACCATCAAGAGCTACCCTTTTGAACATGTTCACTGAACACGTTCACTCATCGCGCTCGGCCGCCAAAGCTGGCACCGTCAGCAAGGTCCTAGCCACCGCCTACGAACTCTTTCTCACTCAGGGCTACGCCACCACCAGCATCCGGACTATCGCATCCGAAGCTGGCGTTAGCGTGGGAACCGTCATGGGAGTCGGCGACAAACAAACGCTGCTCATCCGCACCATTGGCCAACACATTTCAGAACTCCACGATGACATCCGGGGACAATCCGATAGCCTTCTCGATGTCCTGAGACCTTTCCTCCAGATGTTTACCGGCCACGAAGAGCTCTCCCGCGCCTTTGGCGCAGCACTCATCCAACAAGGCAATCAAGGCGAAGCGCTCACCGCACTCAAAACGCTCCTGACCGATGAAATCACCCTGCGACTCGGCACCAGGCTCAGCAGCGCCGATGCGGCCGAGTACGCCGACCTGCTGTACAACGTCTACCTCGGCTTACTCATCGGCTGGGCCGCCGGAATCTACGACACCGAGCACCTCACATCCCAAGCCGCCTCATCGATCGAACGCCTCAACACCGCATTCGGAGTAACCCAATGATCCTAGAATCTTCCCCAGCCTGGCCCTCCCTTCTACTAGCAGCCATTCTGCTTGGCGACGCCGCCCTCTCCCTCAAACCAGTCCCCTTCATCGAAGCCTGCCTCAGCGGCGTCAAACTCCCCAAGGACTGGTGGTGGGCGCTCATTGTCATCAAGTGCCTCGCCGCCGTAGGACTCATTGCCGGCCTCTGGTTCCCCGGCGTAGGAATCACAGCCATGATTGGAGTCATCGCCTATTTCTGCGCGGCCGCAGCAGCCCATGTCCGCGCCCACTTCCTCGGTAGCGCATTCTGGATCAACTGCTTAGGCATGCTCGCATTCTCCATCGGAGTACTGATCCTGACGCTCGCACTGAATTAAGACACCAGTCAACCTTTCACGGCTTCCTGAAGGCAGATACATCATTGCACCTCTTGAATGATGACTTGATGCTTTCTACCCTAAAGGTATGCGCACGACGATAAACCTCCCGCCGAAACTCCTTGAAGAAACGAAGGTCCAAGCCAAAGCCAACAATGTCACTTTGAGCTCATACGTCGAAGAGGCGGTCCGCGCTGCCCTCAAGAAGGAAGCCCGCATCAGTACCGAAGACACCCCCGTTAACCTGCCCTCCTTCGATTGCGGCGGACCGGCTCTAGTTGATCTCAGCAACAAAGAAGCTGTGTGGGCGGTACTCGATGATCATTCCTGATGTCAACATTCTCGTTTATGCCTTCCACTCCGCTGCACCGCAACATAAACCCGCTCAACAATGGCTAAGTAGTGCTCTAAATCGGCATGAAACAATTGGACTCCTGGATGTTGTGGCAACGGGCGTGCTGTCAAGGGGTGAATGCGCCACTTCGAC